>CAZCSZ010000027.1:0-8627 GCA_964501305.1 uncultured Ruminococcus sp. | reverse complement strand
CGACACGGCTTCTCTTGCCGAGCTTGCATTGCTACACTGTAATCCGATTTCAAAGTCAGGAGTTAAACACAGACTTGATAAAATTTTGAGTTTTGCTGAAAATTATTCCGAAAACGGCAATAATAAATAAAATACAAGGAGGCGCCAATGTCCGATTTTGTTCATCTTCATCTTCACAGTGAATACAGTTTGCTTGACGGCGCCTGCAGAGTTACGGAGATACCGAAAGAAGCAAAAGCCGCAGGGCAAAAAGCCGTTGCCATAACCGACCACGGTGCAATGTACGGCGCCGTCAAATTCTATAAAGCTTGTATTGCCGAAGGTATAAAGCCTATTATCGGCTGTGAAGTTTATCTTACTGCCGGCTCACGGTTTGACAAAAGCAAGGAATCAGGTTCCAACAGTCATCTTGTTTTGCTTGTTAAAAACAGAAAAGGCTATGAAAACTTGATTTACCTTGTCTCAAAAGCATTCACGGAAGGCTTTTACTCGAAACCGAGAATTGACTTTGAACTTTTACATGACCACTCCGATGGTCTTATAGCTCTTTCCGGCTGCCTTGCCGGTCTTATACCGCAGGCAATACTATCCGAAAATTTCGAACTTGCCGAAAACTATGCAATACAGTTTGAATCAATATTCGGAAAAGGAAATTTCTATCTTGAAATACAAAATCACGGAATACCTGAACAAATACTCGTTCTTGACGGTATAACGGAGCTGTCTGAGAAAACGGGAATACCGATGGTTGCGACCAATGATGTCCATTATCTTAAAAAAACCGATGCTGATAGCCAAGCAATTTTGCTCTGTATCCAAACAGGCAATGTAATATCCGACGGTAGACCTATCGGATTTGACAATGATGAGTTCTATTTCAAGTCAACGTCAGAGATGACTGTTCTGTTTTCTAAGTATAAAAACGCCGTACTCAATACTTTGACAATTGCCGATATGTGCAATTTTGACTTTGATTTCTCAAAGACTTTTTTGCCGCACTTTGTTTGTCCAAACGAAAAAAACGGTGGGGAATATTTAAAAGAGCTCGCTTTAATCGGTTTAAATAAACGTCATTCCGCCGGCCTTATTTCTTTTGAAGGTAAATTCAGTAAGAAGGATTATACAGACAGAGCCGAGAGCGAGCTGTCGGTAATTGAACAAATGGGCTACAGCGAGTATTTTCTGATAGTCCGAGACTTTGTTTGTAAGGCTAAAAGTATGGGTATTACAGTCGGACCGGGCCGTGGTTCGGGTGCCGGCAGCCTTGTCGCTTTTCTCATCGGAATTACCGATATAGACTCTCTATACTATGATTTATCCTTTGAAAGCTTTCTTAATATTGACAGAGTCAGTATGCCTGATTTTGATATAGACTTTGCAGATAACAGACGTGAAGAGGTAATAGATTACGTTAAACAAAAGTACGGTGATGACCATGTTGCTCAAATTGTAACATTCGGCACTATGTCTGCAAGAGCCGTTGTCCGAGATGTCGGGCGTGCATACGGAATGGCATATTCAAAGGTCGACAAAATCGCAAAGCTTATACCACAGGAACACAATATTACACTTGCTTTGTCACTTGAGAAGAAAGAGCTTCGTGAGATGTACGACACAGATAAAGATGTCCGTACGCTTATAGATACTTCTATGGCCCTTGAAGGCATGCCAAGGCATGCATCCACTCATGCTGCCGGTGTTGTAATAACAGACAATCCTGTTTTTGACTATGTACCTTTGACCGTAAACAGCGGCAATATTTTGACGCAGTTTGATATGGATACAATAGCAGAACTCGGCCTTTTAAAGTTCGATTTTCTCGGAATAAGGTATTTGACCGTTATTTCAGACGCTGAACGGCAGATTAAAGAACATTACCCCGATTTCAGCATTGAAAATATTCCTTATGACGACACAAAGACATACAGGCTTATATGTAAAGGGAATACCGAAGGAGTTTTCCAACTAAATTCCGCAGGTATGCGCTCAAAACTTGTTCAGATTAAGCCTGAAACTTTCGATGATATAATCGCTGTAATAGCGCTGTACCGTCCTGGACCTATGAAGGCGGGTGCAATAGACGCTTACGCAGAGAATAAAAAAGACAGGTCTAAGATTAAATATCCGACTCCCGAACTTGCAAACGTTCTCGATAGCACATACGGTTGTCTTGTTTATCAAGAGCAAGTTGCAAAAATATTCAGAGAACTTGGCGGTTATTCGTTCAGCCGTGCCGATAATGTAAGAAGAGCTATCAAAAAGAAAAAATCCGATGTCATCGAAAGCGAACGACTGGTGTTTATAGAAGGAGCTGCCGGAAAGGGCATTTCAAACGAAGCCGCCAAAAGGATTTATTCGAATATTGAAGGCTTTGCTCAATATGCATTCAATAAAAGCCATGCGACAGCATATGCCGTTGTAGCGTATAGAACCGCATATTTAAAATCCAATTATATGAAAGAGTATTATTCGGCTTTAATAACATCCGAGATGTCCTCTCAGTCTAAAGTATACGAGTATACGGCTGAACTTAAAAAATGCGGAATATCCGTCCTTCCTCCAGATATTAATTACAGCTCACTCGGCTTCAAAACCGAAGATAACGCCATACGTTTCGGCTTACTTGCGATAATCAACGTCGGACGTCCGCTTGCTGAATTTATCGTCAGAGAACGTGAAGCTAACGGAAAATATACCTCATTTGATAATTTTATAAGAAGATGCGAACAGTCTGACCTTAATTCTCGTCAGTATGAAATGCTTGTCAAGTCAGGCGCCCTCGACTCGCTCGGAGTAAACAGAAGTGCTTTGCTTACAATGGATGAAAAGGTTGCGGAGCATAAAGCCGCTACTAACTCGGGACTTAAAGGGCAGCTTGATATTATGTCTCTTTTTGAAGACGAAGGCGATGTTTCCGAATTTTGTATACCCGATATTCCCGAACTTGATTTAACAAAAAAGTTAAAGTTCGAGAAAGAGAGTATCGGACTGTATCTCAGCGATTCTTTGATTTCAAGATACAGCGACCATGTTTCAAGGCTCAACTGTAATAAAATCAGTGATGTTAAAAAATCGTTTTCCGAAGAAAACGATAACGCATTTGACGGCGCGTTGACATATGCGGACGGTAAACGAATTGTAATTGCGGGCACTGTCAGTGCAAGAACAAACAAAAATACAAGAAACGGCGAACCGATGTGTTTTGCGACCGTTGACGACGGTTCGGGCGAAATAGAGGTTGTAGTGTTCCCGAAAATCTATGAAAAAATAGGATATTTACTGACAAAGGATACTGCTGTCTGTGTTGAAGGCACTGTTTCACTCAGAGACGATGATGTATCTGTATTGGCGAATAAAATCTTCTGTCTTGAAGAAAATTCTGCGAATAATTACGAAAAGCGGAGTTTAACTCAAATGAGTAATAACATTCTTTACCTTAAAGTGGATGATATTCAAACACCGACATACAGAAATGTCCGAATGCTCATTACGAGATATCCCGGAGAAACACAAATTGTATTTTATAGCAATAAAACCCGTAAATACCTCAAAGAAGAGGGGTTGTTCTGTAATGCGTGCGAAGAACTGATTTCGGCACTGTGCGTTTTTCTTGGGGACGATTGTGTTGTTCTTAAACAAAAATGAGTTTAATTCAGCCTGTTTAAAAATATTCAATGCCGCTACACAGAAATTGCCGAGTGACTGAATGTTCCCGTAAAGATACGGATGCTATATAATGTTATAAAAATTTCGCTTTAATTTATTTAAGTTTAATGTCATTTGTTAACCTGTGTAATCTTCGATTATGTGTGTGATTTCACTTAATTTGACTTCAAAACCTTCCTCGAGCATTATTTTATCCGAATCCGGCAATGTGAACACATATGTCTCGATTAACATTATCCGATCTCCCCTTTTTACGTCAAATATTCCGATTTTTTCTTCACTTTTCTTTACCGTATAATACGTTTCTTCCTGAATACCGTCATCAACTTCAGCCACGGTTTTAACTGTTTCTTCATGTATCGAACTGTATTTTGAGACGACATAAAAAGCACCGAAGAATAATAAAGCGGCGCAAAGAGAGACATTGACAATGTTTTTAATATTCATGATACCATCCGTTAATATTTATGATTTATAATAGTTTAACCCATTCCGAATAATTATTACAGCAACAATGAAATCGGTACGTGTAGGATGCCGATGCTTTTGCGATTTTTAGTTTATACCGGATGTCAATCCGAAGAATCAACGAAAGGAAGTGCAATATGAGCGAACAGAGCAAAGCTTTCGAAAACGGAAAATCAGGCAATATCGGTTTGCCGAACAACGATGCATCGCCGGATTCACTCGACAGCGAGAAAAAAGAAAGAATATTGATGTATCTAAGGATAATCGGAAAGATTTTTTACAGAATTCTTGCGGTTGTGCTTGATATTGTTATAACGCTTCTCCTTATTGGAATGATTATGGGTATAATCGTCGGGACAGTATTTTCTCTTTATATCAAGAACTACGTTGACCCGACAGTCGATACCTCGCTTCTTGTAGCAGAAGGAACCGATACAACAACGAGGATATACTATACCGATTACGAAACTGAAGAGGACAGAATTCTCGGAAACGGTACTACCATTGAGCTTGAGAATCAGCGTCTTTACGGTTCCGATAACAGCATATGGGCTTCTTATGACCAATTTCCTCGAGAGCTTATTGATGCTTTTATTTCAATCGAGGACCACAGGTTTGAATCTCATAACGGCGTCGATTGGATAAGAACAGGTAAAGCCATATTGGGATTTTTCTTCGGCGAAGGCGATTTCGGAGGATCGACTATTACTCAGCAGCTTATAAAGAACCTAACTGACGATGACGACCCAACAATTCAGCGAAAAGTACAGGAAATTTTCAGAGCTATTAATCTTGAAAAGCAACTTGACAAAACAGAAATACTTGAGATGTATTTGAATATTGTATTTCTCGGCAACAACTGTACGGGTGTACAGGCAGCAGCCAACTTCTATTATGGCAAGGACGTCAGTGAGCTTGATTTAAGAGAATGTGCATCTCTTGCAGCTATAGTTAAAAATCCTTCTAAATATGAACCTTTAAGGCATGACGTTGTATACGGTATTGACGAAGAAACAGGCGAAGAGGTTGAAATTGAGGATAATCACCTAAGAAGAAACGACATCATTTATATGATGTGGAAATACGGCAAAATTACCGAGGCGGAATACCTCGAAGCAACGGATGATGATGTACCGTTAAATGTTGTTGCAAATACCGACGGCGACAAAGCTGAGCGTGAGGTTAACTCGTGGTACACGGACGCTGTGTTCAATTCCGTTCGTGATGCGCTTATGGAAGAGTACGGGTATACTGAGTATATTGCAAGTATGATGATATATAACGGTGGTCTTCAAATATACACATGCATGGATTACGGCGTTCAGGAAACCATGGAGTCGGTTTACGAAAATGATTCTGAATATTTCCCCTATGCATGGACTGCCGAGCAGCCCGAAAGTTCTATGGTAATATGTGATCCATACACAGGCGATGTTCTCGGACTTGTTGGCGGACGCGGTGTCAAGTCCGGCAATAGAATACTGAACAGGGCTACTCAGTCGAAGAGACCTCCGGGTTCATCGATTAAGCCTATTTCGGTATATGCTCCTGCAATTGACCGTGGTATTGTAACATACGGAACGGCAATTGACGACAGTCCTCTTTATTTCAACGGTACTACACCGTATCCTAAAAACGCTCCGCAAAGATATGACGGACTTACTACAATCCACAGTGCTATAAGAACATCAAAAAATACCGTTGCAATGAAAACTTTGGAAAAGCTGTCGATTGACACATCCTATGATTTCATGTACAATAAGCTGAATATTAAGAGTGTGATTGAATCATACGAAACTTCATGGGGAACTGTTGTTACCGACAAGGCTTTGGCACCTCTTGCACTCGGACAGCTTTCATACGGTTTGACGGTTCAGGAAATTACAAATGCATATTCTATGTTTGTGAATGACGGTATTATTTCAAAATCACGTCTGTGGTCAAGAGTTACCGATAGCAAAGGTAATGTTCTTCTTGACAATCCGATTTCGCAGGAAATAGCAATCACATCAGAATCGGCATCAATTATGACTAAAATGCTTGAAGAAGTTGTTGACAGCGGTACAGCATCCAGTCTAAGCCTGAAGCATTCCGTGGACTGTGCGGGCAAAACCGGTACAACACAGGAGGACTATGACAGATGGTATGTCGGTTTCACCCCGTACTACGTCGGCGGTGTATGGTTTGGTTATGACCTCAACCAATCTTTAAGTGAGTTTTCAGGAAATCCTGCGGTTACTATATGGGATACCGTTATGACGAAACTTCATCAGGAATATATTGATGCATCTTCAAACGGTGAAAGTGAACTTAAATCTTTCAACAATTCGCAAGGAGTTATCAAATGCACCTACTGCAAGGATTCAGGACTTCTTATGACAGAAGCTTGCTATAGCGATCCAAGAGGAAGCAGAGCAGAGGAAGGATATTTTACTGAGGCCACAAAGCCTACCGAAAAATGCAATGTTCATTCGATGGTCGATTACTGTACTGCCGGAGGCGGTGTTGCTGGGCCCGACTGTCCTAAAGATAAAGTCAAAAAAGTTGGACTTTTAAATGTTGAACGTGATTTTGAATATCAAATATTCGTTGTCGATGCACAGTATACATGCAAGGAATTTGCTTCTTCGACAAAGCCTTCAAAGTCGGCTGCATTACCGTATTATCATGCGGCTTTAAACGGACATTTTTCCGGTATTACGGACACGGCAAAACAGTATAACTGTTATTGCAGTGTTCATACGAACTATGATAGATGGGATAATCCTTCAAAGTATACCGAAGCTGCAGAAACCGAGGATAAGTCAAATGATAACGACCCGAAGGACACTGAAGCAACGGAAATTGCCGATACAAATTCGGAAACAGAGAAGAATAATTGATTTACCATTGACTTTTTTAATCAAATAGTATATACTCTATTTGAAATGATTATTTATAATCGGAGGTATTATTAATGAAAACAAAAAGAATAATAGCGCTTGTTCTTGCGGCAGTATTCGCCGTTCTTTGCTTCGCATCTTGCAGCTCAAAGGTTAAGGCAGATGTACATGTAATGTTTATTGACGGCGACGGTAACACCATAGGTGATGTAAACGTTTCTGTTACAGGAACAAAGAGCAACCCGCCGACAGTTCTTCGCGCAGCTGAAGAAGCTCTTATTTACCTTGATTACGAAAAAGGTTACGAGCTCACAGCTGACGGTAACAGCATCAAAGCCGTAAACGGTATAGTTGAAATCGACGAAACCGACGATACAAACGGTTACTACAGCTATTGGAGAGTATACATTAATGACCAGGATTCATCCTCGGGAAGACAGAGTATAACTCCCGTATACAGCCAGGACGAGGTCGTTTATAAATATGTCAGCGACTCTCAGCCTCGCCGTGACGTTGCAGTTGAAAGCGAAGCCGAATAATATTAAAACATAAAATCATCCCCGAACCTTTAAGGACTCGGGGATGATTTTTATATGTGCTTTATTTCAGGGCTTGTTCTGTTTGTTACGCATTCTTTAGTGATTGAGACTTGACTTATTGTTTTGTTCGAGGGGATATCGAACATAATATCTGTCATGATCTCTTCTATAATGGAACGCAGACCTCTAGCACCTGTATTTCTGCTAATAGCGGTTTTTGCGATTTCTTCAAGAGCACCGTCTTCGAATACAAGTTCGACGTTATCCATTTTGAATAGCTTTTTGTATTGCTTTACAAGAGAATTTTTGGGCTCAAGAAGTATTCTTTTGAGTTCGTCAACGCCCAGAGAATCGAGACCGACTATTACGGGAAGTCTTCCAACAAGTTCGGGAATAAGACCAAATTTTACTATATCGTGAGGAGTAACCTCTCGGAATATCTTCGATTTGTTTTTTTCCTCTTTCGTTTTAACTTCTCCCGAATAACCGATTACCGAACCGCCTTTTCTATGCTCTATGATCCTGTCAATGGTGTCAAAAGCGCCGCCGCATATAAAGAGAATGTTTTTTGTGTCTATTTGAATAAATTCTTGATTTGGGTGTTTTCTTCCGCCTTGCGGAGGAACATTGGCAACGGTTCCTTCTAGTATTTTAAGAAGAGCCTGTTGAACTCCTTCGCCGGAAACGTCACGTGTTATCGAGCGGTTTTCGCTTCTTCTTGATATTTTATCGATTTCATCTATATAAATAATACCTGTTTCGGCTCTGTCAATGTCGTAATCTGCCGCCTGTATCAGCCGTAAAAGTATATTCTCGACATCCTCACCGACATAACCCGCTTCTGTAAGCGTTGTCGCATCGGCAATAGCGAAGGGAACATTAAGACACTTTGAAAGAGTCTGAGCTAGGAATGTTTTTCCTACGCCTGTAGGGCCAATTAGAAGCACATTGCTTTTTTGTATGTCTACATCATCCTCTTTGTTTTCTTCGTGGCTTTTAAGGCGCTTGTAGTGGTTGTAAACGGCAACAGAAAGAACTTTCTTGGCTTTATCTTGCCCAACAACGTAAGAAT
>CAZCSZ010000026.1:0-8680 GCA_964501305.1 uncultured Ruminococcus sp. | reverse complement strand
GAACAAACGTCAGCAATAGCGATTCGCCGACCACAAACAGTGCCGGCGGTATTAAACTGTCGTCTCTTGAAGCAAAAAACATTAAAATATCATCGAAAACAGGCTCACTGAATGTTGAAAAAATTAATGTCGAAGGCAAAATGGAGATAAATGGGTCGACAGGCTCGGCAAATATTGCAGATGTTACGTGCCAAGAGCTTGAAGCCGATTACAAAACGGGAAGCATAACACTTAAAAACGTTACGGCAAAAGGCGATTTTAACCTCAGCGAGAGTACGGGAAGCATCATATTTGACAAGTGTGACGCCGAGAACATAAAAGCCAAGACGAGAACGGGTTCTGTCAGAGGGACTTTTCTTACCGATAAGATTTTTCGTGCCGAGAGTTCGACCGGAAATATTGACGTGCCCATGTGTATAAGCGGCGGAACGTGCGAAGTTACAACATCGACAGGCAGTATCGATTTGAAGATTGCGGAGTAACACAATCAAAAGAGGGGTAAGAAGGTTGTAAAAATGATATTCAACTATCACACTCACACATACAGATGTCATCATGCCGTAGGTGAGGACAGGGAATATATAGAAAAGGCAATAGAAGGTGGGGTAAAAAAACTCGGTTTTTCCGAACACATTCCGTTTGCCTTTCACAACGGGACTGAGGAGAGGTACCGTATGTTCTTTTCCGACTGTGAGGAATATATATCTGCGTTTGTAAAGTATAAAGAAGAATACCGAGACGAAATAGATATTAAAATCGGATTTGAAGCGGAATACTACCCGAAATACTTTGAGAGTATGCTTAAATATTCCGTAAATATCGGAGCCGAGTATCTTATTCTCGGACAGCACAGTCTTGCGACCGACTTCAAGTACTGCGATTACTGCGGTTTTCCGTCGGATAATTCAGATCATTTTACGGCATATACGGATTGCGTTATCGAAGGCGCGAAAAGCGGTGCGTTTACGTATATTGCTCACCCCGACCTCTTCTATTTCACGGGAGACTCCGATATCTTCAAAAGAGAGACAACAAGACTGTGCAAGACGGCAAAGGAAATCGGAATTCCGCTTGAAATCAATCTTGTCGGTATAAGAATGAACCGAAATTATCCGAATAAAGATTTTTGGAATATTGCGGGCGAAATCGGTTGCAATGCCGTTATAGGGTTTGATGCTCATATGCCCGACCATGTTTGCGATGTCGCATCGATTGAAAAAGCACGGCGATTAGCTGATGAGTGCGGCGTTGTGCTTTTGCAGGATCTCGATATTAAGGATATAACAAAATTGCAGCTGTAATAAACGGCACAAGCCCCGATGTTCTTTCGAACAGCGGGGCTTGTATGTCATTTGACTACAATACAGGTTTCAATTCCGTAGTACTCAAAGAGCTTAACGGTTTGGCTGTCTATTATCTCTCCGCTTACCGCAATAGGTACTGCAGGTGGGCATGAGACAGACACATTACCCGATATTCTGCCGACTGCATCTTTGACCGCCACGGTTTCGCAAGGGGACAGTACAGCCTCTCTCGGCGACATTGCCGCACGTGTTTTTTTCGGCATAGGCGGAGAAATCTCAATTCTACTTTTCTTCGGAATATTGGAAAGAACATTCCAAAGCTTTGAAAGTCCCTTTTCCGTGTTGTCGGGAGAAGGCATAATAACAAGGTAATCGGGGTCGCAGAATTCACAGACAATGCCACTATCTTTAAGCAGTCCGTTCATCTCATGTCCCGTGTAACCGTATTCTTTGGCGGCGAGAGTGATTTTCATAGGCTCGTTTCCGTAGAGAACGTATCCGTGTGCTTTGAGTTTACTCTTTAGGTTGTCAACCGAACAAATGAAATCGGGAAGGGTATTCCCGTATTCTGACAGCTTGGTGTTGGCACTGTCAAGCGATTGAAGGATAATATACGAAGGGCTTGTCGAACCGAACACCGAAAGAGCACTCTTTGTGTTTTCTTTAAGAATTTTCGGAGCGCTGTTTGAAACATGAAGGTATGCGCCGCCTGTAATGACGGGAAGGGTTTTGTGAGCCGAGTCACAGCAAATATCCGCACCGAGGTCAATGGGGTGCATTGAAGGGTTTAAAAACTTCAAATATGCGCCGTGTGCATTGTCGACTGCGAGCAAGCAGGAATGTTTTTTACACACTTCGGATATACCTTTTATATCTGACATTGTACCGAGGTAGTCCGGGGATGTAATATATACCGCTGTCGGCTTCACAGAGGCGTTGTTAAGGGCTTTATCAAGCTGAGCAGGCGTCAAGCCGCATGACAGATAAGAAGCGCAATTATCGGGGTACAGCCACGTTATATCGGCACCAAGAAGGGCGCATGCTCCGAGAAACGATTTATGTGCATTTCGTGGGGAAAAGATAACGGGACGTGTTCCGTTGCTTTTTGCCAAGATGCAGATAAGCATAATCGCAGCTCTTATGCAGTGAGACGAACCCTCGGTAGAATAGAATGTGTCGCTGCCGAACAGTTTACTTGCGTTGCTTTCGCTTTTTGCTATGATACCTTTTGCTTCGTAGAGGCTGTCCGCTCCGTCGATTTCGGTTATATCGAAGCACTCAATACCGAGAGGGCCGTTTCCTTTATGACCCGGCATATGAAAACGCTCGGCAGTGCTCTTTGCGTATTTTTCGACGAAGTCGCAAATCGGCTTATCCATCGGTTTTGCCTATTTCACGTGTAAGTGCGACTGCAATAGCACATTCCATTCTCTTTTTGAACAGTCTGCATCCGTATTCGTATACTCCGTTTACCGAACCTGTCGCATGGTATGCGTTAGCCGCACACCCGCCCGAACAGTAGAGCCTTGCCCAGCATGTTCGACATTCGGCGTGAGCGTAAACGTTATTGTTTGCGAATTCACTTTGAATATCCTTGTTGAGCACTCCGTCCCATACATTGCCGAGGCAGAATCGTTCGTCTCCGACAAACTGATGACAAGGGTAGAGGTCGCCCCACGGGGTTACCGCCATGTATTCGGTTCCGCTGCCGCATCCCGAAATTCTCTTGTATACACAAGGTCCGCCTGCAAGGTCTATCATGAAGTGATAAAAGGTAAAGGGTTTTCCCTCACGGTCTTTGTCAATCATAAGTCTTGCGAGCTCTTCGTACTGCTCGCAAACGGTGGAAAAATCATCTTCCGTCAGCGCAGACGGGTCATCGGGATCGCAAACCACGGGCTCCATGCTGAGTTCACGAAAACCGAGATCCAACATTTTCTTTATATCGTTCAGAAAATCGGTGTTAGCATGAGTGAAGGTTCCTCGCATATAGTAGTCTTTGCCGTCTCTTGCTTTTACGAGCTTTTGAAACTTCGGTACGACGGTATCGAAACTGCCGTTGCCCGAATAGTCGACTCTGAAACGGTCGTGGATTTCTTTCCTGCCGTCAAGGCTCAAAACGACGTTGGAACATTCCCTGTTTGCGAAATCTATTACGTCATCGTCAATAAGCACACCGTTGGTGGTGAGTGTAAAACGGAAGTTCTTTCCGTGCTCCTTTTCTATGCTTCTGGCGTACGCTACGAGGTCTTTAACAACCTTGAAATTCAAAAGCGGTTCTCCGCCGAAGAAATCCACTTCGAGGTTTTTTCTGTCTTTCGAGTTTTCAATAAGAAAGTCCAGTGCACGTTTTCCGACTTCGAAGCTCATAAGCGCTCTTTCACCGCGGTATTTTCCCTGACTTGCAAAGCAGTATGAACAGTTTAAATTGCATGAGTGTGCAACATGGAGACAAAGTGCCTTGACAACGCCCGATGTCTTGGCTTTGAGTTTTCCCGCCATCGGCTCAAATGTGTCGGGTGTAAAAAGCTCTCCGCTGTCTTTAAGTGCGGAAATTTCATTGTAACAAGTCTCGATTTCTTCACGGGAAACGCCTGCTTTTTCGGAATATTCTTTTACAATTGCCGATACCGTGCTTTCACGGTCGATTTCTTCAAACATTCCTATCATATCGTAAGCTATATCGTCAACTGCGTGAATTGCTCCGGAACAAACGTCTATTACTATATTCAAAGAGCCGAATTTATATCGGTGAACCATCGGTTTTCCTCCTGTGGGTTAATAACGGAAATTTAAAATGCCGCCGATGTCGGCGGCATTTTGCGAAAGCTGTTATTTGCTTTCCTTTGTGCTTTCGCACTTCTGATTTGCTATACCGCAGCTCGTTTTGCAAGCGGACTGGCAGGATGTCTGACATTCACCGCAACCGCCGTTTTCGGCGCTCTTGCAAAGATTGCGGGTTTTGATGGTTTTAATATGTTCCATAATATCACCTTTCAAATGATTTCTTAATATACTTTATCATAATACGCCGTATTTGTCAATCGTTCTGAGCATTTTTCGTGATTTTTGTTCGTGACAAAATCTCAAGCGGAGAAAAAGCACTTTCTGTGCCGCTGTCTCCCGTCATTCAGCGCACGGTTTCGCCTTTTGAGTATTCCTTTAGGTATCCTTCGTACACCTCCCTGTGGGGTATTTCCAAAAAATCAATCGGTTTCGCAATGGGAAGAAGAAACTCCGCTCCTTCGACATCACCTTTAATTAGTACATCTCTGACGAATTCCGAACAGTAGTAACGTTTGTGACCTCTGTGCGTTATGTGAAAAGCCGCAAGGCACAGTCCTAAATAATTATATCCGTAGATTTCTCTCTTTGAGTACATATTATGAAGTGACTTTTGAATTTCGGCGTATTTTTCTTCGCTTATATTAACCGAAAGTATCAGCGCTTTCGTATTTGAAAAGCGCTTAAACGTTCCCGTTGACGGTGACTCCTTGACAAAGCCTCCCCAAAATGGGTTATAGGGCTTTTTGCGGCCGAATGAATACATTTGTTCAAGGTCGTCGGTTGTGCTGATTGATGCGTGGTTGTACTTTGCTCTTGTCAGGATTTTTAAAATGCGTGATAGAACAGTGCCCGTTTGACTGAGCACTATATAAAGCTGTTTGGTTGTGTTCTCCATATATGGTTCCGCCTCCGAATGCGGTAAAATTTATTATATAACTGTATTTGACTTTTATTCTGCTGTTTGTTTTTGTTCAGTCTGATTATATAGTACCACATTATACGCTCAACGTCAAGGTAATTACACGCGTTCGTAAATCTAAGGTGAGTTGCGAGATACTGTATCCTTTCAACAGAATAATTTGTAACATTTTTTTGAACTCTGTTGACTTTGCACGGCAAAAGAGTATAATAAAACTGTCGTTATAGAACAAGCGTTACGTAACGTGCGTAAATAATCAGCGACAAGGAGATTTAACATGCCACCCAAACCGAAATACACAAAGGAAGAAATCATTGCCGCCGCTTTGAATGTAGTATCCTGCGGCGGAATCGGTGCACTGACCGCAAAATCGCTCGGAAATGCACTTAATACTTCTGCCTCACCGATTTTTACGGTATTTACTTCGATGCAAGAAGTGCAGGATGCCGTTAAGTGTGCGGCAATGCAGCGTTTTGAGTCATATGCTCACAAAACGCGTAACAATATGCCGATTTTCAAGCAAGTCGGTATGCAGATGATTTTGTTTGCCAAGGAAGAACCTTTGCTCTATCAGCTCATTTTCATGTCGCAAAACAGCGATGTTAAAACGTTTGAAGATATTTACGCTCATCTCGGTACGGTTGCCGATGAGTGTCTTGCCGCAATTCAAATGGATTACGGTTTGCCCTCCGACTCCGCCAAGGCTGTTTTTGAACATTTGTGGATTTACACCTACGGTATCGGTACGCTTTGCGCTACGGGAATGTGTAATTTTTCCGATAACCGTATTTCCGAAATGCTGACACGTGAGTTCACTGCCATGATGATGCTTTTGAAGGGTAATTGCAGTGAATAAGGATACTGTAATACGCTTACTTGTTGCGGCAGGTATACTGATGTTTCTTTCGGGAGTGCTGTTCGCTGTTTTGCGGATATTGGCTTGTGCGGTGTTGGTTTGGGTCGGCGCTGTCGGCTGTATGGCTGCCGTCTTGAGCTTCAAGAACCGCAAGGACTGATAAAGTGAAACGGAATATGAGTAAAGAAGGTGACATTTGAAAATGAGGAGAAAAACTCTTGTTCTGTATGTTCACGGTAAGGACGGGACAGCATGTGAGGCAGAACATTATCAACCGATTTTTCCGAATTGCGACGTTGTCGGGCTTGAATACAAAGCCGATACGCCGTGGGATGCCAAGACAGAGTTTCCGACATCTTTCGAAAAGCTTTCTGCGGGATACAACGGAGTCATTCTGATTGCGAACAGCATTGGAGCGTACTTGTCCATGTGCGCTCTACCGCAGGAGAAAACGGAAAAGGCGTATTTTATCTCGCCTGTTGTCGATATGGAAAAACTTATATGCAATATGATGGCAGCTGTCGGTGTATCCGAAGATGAACTGCGCCAAAAAGTAACAGTCAAAACCGACTTCGGAGAGACACTGTCGTTTGAGTATCTCTCGTATGTCAGAAGTCATCCTGTTGTTTGGAATGTACCGACGGATATTCTGTACGGTGAACATGACGGTTTGACCGATATTGAGACGCTTACTGCGTTTGCAAACAACCATAAGGCAAGTATTACCGTAATGGAGAACGGTGAGCATTGGTTTCACACAACCGAGCAAATGGCATTTTTGGACAGTTGGCTTACGAGAAAACAAAGACCGGTCCTTGAAACTCGAAGGCTTGTTCTTCGGCCGTGGCGCACATTTGATGCCGAAAATCTGTAAAAATACGCAAAAGACCCCGATATAGGGCCAAATGCAGGCTGGATGGCGCTCAAATCGGTAGAAGAGAGTCTGTCTGTTATTCAAAATGTACTAAGCGGCGCTGAGTGCTACATTGTATATGGAAAAGGAAGCGACATTGCAATAGGCTGCATAGAACTAAAACTGAACGGGCACACCGATATGACTGACAAAGACGATGAATGTGAGCTTGGATATTGGCTCAGAAAACCATTTTGGGGCAGAGGTTATATGCCCGAAGCGGCAAGCAGATTACTGCGACATGCTTTCGAAGATATCGGAATGACGAAGGAATGGTGCGGGTATTACGAAGGTAACATCAATTCCAAACGAGTGCAGGAAAAGCTCGGTTTTACCTATCATCATACCTGCGAAAACGTTTTTCTGCCGCAGATGAACGAGGCCAGAATCGCATACATAAACGTAATGAGCGAAGACGATTGGATTAACATCGGTAAAAGTAAGGAGAATTAATAATGAAAACACTTAACGTAATTCAAACGCTTTCCAAAATCGGGAAGTTAATCAGCAAAATCATCTATATATGCACAATTGTCGGTTTATGCATGTGTGCTGTCGGTGTTGCAGTTTTAATTGTGGGATTAGAAACAGTCAAACTCGGTGGTGTGACTCTGCACGGTATTTTTGAGGCCGAAGGCAGTGTAGGTATCGGTACAGCTTGGACAGCAACTGTTGCCGGAACGATTTTGTGCATTGGAGAATTTTTCGTTTCACGCATGGCATACAGTTACTTCGACAACGAGATCAAAGCCGGAACGCCTTTTACGCTTGAAGGTGCAAAGGAGCTTTTGCATCTCGGTATTTCGGTAATTTGGATTCCTCTTGCAACGCTCGTTTCATCTCATATAGCACAGGGCATTATTGTTCAGTTGTTCGGTGAGACGGAAAGGATGAGTTTTGACGGCTTCGGCAGCGTTTCACTCGGCGTTATGTTCATTATTATGTCCCTTGTTTGCAGATACGGAGCTGAATGCAGGGAAAACAAAGACGGCGTTCAGAGCTGATTGCTCAAGCTTTGATTTTCGACTTGCCGTATGACCTTTTGCCCAAAAGAGAAAGACGGCATATACTTGAAGGTCGAAGCGGCTTTCCGTATAAATTCAAAGAGCGCAACGTGCATTTTGCCGTGCGCTTTTTTAACATATTACATATGTCGCCTTTTATGCGACCGTTTGCTTTCCGATTTCGGGTATAATCGTCTTGCAAGTCCGAAAGGACAAATAAAACGATTGGAGAAATCACAATGGAAAGAACTATTAGGGTAAACGGAAGCGGAAAAGCAACACTCAAGTCGAATTGCGTTGTACTGTCGCTGACATTTGAAGAAAAGGAGAAAAAGAACGCCGATGCCGTTGCAAACGTGCCGAAAAAGGTAGATTTACTGAACAGCACGCTTAAAGGATGCGGTCTTAAACCCGATTGCACCAAAACCGTACGTTACAATGTCCGCTCCGGCTTCAGCTTGAAAACAGATAGTAAAAGCCAAACTAAACGTGTATTTGACGGCTTCATATATGAGCATGAAATGACCGTAGAATTTGATTTTGACAAAGGACTGCTTTATAAAGTTCTGACTTCGATTTCATATAATCTCTCGAACCCCGAACTTGATGTATCTTTCGCCGTTAAGGACAATGGGACGGCATATGAAGAAGTGCTTCGTGATGCGGTGAAAGATGCACGCATAAAAGCGGAAATACTTTGTGAGGCGTCGGGTGCACGTCTCGGAAAAGATTGTAAAAGTCGACTGTAATTGGAACGCCCCGCCGCTTTTCTCAAGAATGGATTCAGACATTTGCTTTCTTTGCCTCACATCCGAGGAATCTTCGATTGCAAATATTCAGCCGGATGATATTGAAATAAGGAACACGGCATTTTTGTGTGGAAGTTAAAATAAAGTT
>CAZCSZ010000025.1:0-8681 GCA_964501305.1 uncultured Ruminococcus sp. | reverse complement strand
GTCGCACAGTGCGAGAGCGGTTACACTGTCGATAACGGGACAAATCCTTCTTATTACGGCGGGGTCATGCCGCCCTTTTATTTCGGTTTCCGTTTCCTCGTTTTTTATAAAATCAACTGTTCGCTGTTTTTTCCCGATAGACGGTGTCGGTTTCACAGCACAATTGAATACTATCGGCATACCGTTTGTAATTCCGCCGTTAATTCCGCCGTTGTTGTTTGTTTCCGTTACGGTTCTCCCGTTTTCAATGCGGAATAAATCGTTACACTGACTGCCCGTACCGCTTGCAAAATCAAATCCCGCGCCGAACTCTATTCCCTTTATAGCCCCGATTGCGAAAAGCGCATGCGAAATAACACCTTCAACGCTGTCGAAACAAGGTTCTCCGACACCTGCGGGCATACCGCATACGGCACTTTGAGTCTTTCCGCCTACACTGTCGTTTTCGGAGCGTGCACTTAATATTTCGTTTTTGATTGCATCCTCAGCACTCGCTTCAAGAACCGGAAACTCTCTCTTTGACAGTAGTAAAAGGTCTTCTTTAATATTTCCGAACCCCCTGTCACAGGCATTCTTGCATTTCAGAATATGGGTTCCCAAAGTAATGCCGCAAGCATTGAGCATAGGTATTAAAATGCCCCCTGCGGCGACAAGAGCGGCCGTAACACGTCCTGAAAAGTGTCCGCCCCCTCTATAGTCCTCAAAGCCGTGATACTTGCAAAAAGCGGCGTAATCGGCGTGAGAAGGCCTTGCCGTTCCGTGAACATAGTCGCCGCTTTTCGTATCTGCGTTTTCAATCACAATACATATCGGAGTACCCGTCGTTTTTCCATTGAAAACTCCGCTCAGTATCCTGTAGTCATCGTTTTCACGTCTTGGCGTATCATATTCAAAAGACGGCCGCCTTTTTGAGAGCATTTCGGATATATATCCGAAGTTTACCTCGACGCCTGGAGCAATTCCGTCCAGAACGCATCCGACAGCCTCTCCGTGGCTCTCTCCGAACAGAGTGAGCGAAACATTATTTCCAAAGGTGTTCTTCATATATAGCCTCCGTTAAAACGGCAAATTCCTCCGCTTTGATAGTTCTGAATTCATAAGAGCCTACCGTATCGACCCATACCGTGATTACTCCGTCTGCGGTGTTCTTTTTGTCAAGGCAAATCATGTTGACCACATCCTCCCCCCTACAGTCCGTTTTTGTCGGAAGGCCGAACTTTCGGTATAGTTTCAAGAGGCGTTCTTTCACCTCAGGGGAACATACGGTCAGCATGCCGAGAGCAACGCACTCTCCGTGATACAGCTTGCCGAATGACAACGCTTCAATTGCATGCCCGACTGTGTGACCGAAATTCAAAACCTTGCGAAGTCCCGTTTCAAACGGGTCGTTTTCGACGATTTCCCTTTTAATATGGAGAGCGGGTTCTATGACCTGCTTTACAAGAGGTATTCCCGCCTCGGTCTTTTCAAGAAGCTCAAACAGTGCGGCATCACTCGTTGCCGCCATTTTAATTACTTCGGCAAATCCCGAATTCAACTGTCTTTTGTCAAGTGTTTCAAGAAGAGACGGGTCTATAACCACTTTTTTCGGCATATAAAATGCCCCTATTGAATTTTTAATCTCTCCGTAATTAATTGCCGTTTTCCCGCCTATTGACGAGTCGACTTGCGACAGAAGAGTGGTCGGTATATTGTAAAAATCAATTCCTCTCATGTAGCACGAAGCGGCAAATCCGCCGATATCTCCGACAACTCCGCCTCCGACGGCAACAACGCAGTCGCCCCGCGTAAATTTGTGCTGTATCATCGCTGACAGAATACTTTCAAGAACCTTAATGTTTTTGCTGTTTTCTCCTTGCGGAAAAACAAAAACGTGAGGTTTCAAACATTCATTTGCAACAGCTTTAACATATTGCTCCGGTACGCCGCTGTCGGATACAATCATCACCTTGCGTTTAAGGTTCAGATGCGATGCGATTTTTCCGAGTGTACCGTTCTCAATTACTATTTCGTAAGAGGATGCACATCTGTTTTCATTTACCGTCATTTTGTCTCTCCCGTAATTCTTTCGGTACCGAATGTACCGACAAGTTTAAGCCTTGCGCATACCGCCGACAATTCCCTCATCATATTCTTGCCTTCACCGTTATGAATGTTGCCCTCGGCCTCCACGTAAAAATAATAGTTCCACTGAAGCCCTTTCATCGGACGGCTTCTGAGACTTCTCATGTTAAAACCGTGTGCGCCTATAATATTAAGTGTCTGTGCAAGAGCGCCCGCTCTGTTCTGCACGGTGAAGACGAGAATGAAGTTCTCGCCCGAACTGTTTCCGTTTTCTCCGTTCGGCACTCTTGAAAGAGCGGCAAAGCGTGTCGTGTTGCCGCCTATATCGTTAATATCGCTCTTTAATATCTCAAGTCCCAACATCTCCGCAGTCTTCTCAGATGCCACTGCGGCAATATCGGTTGTGCCCTGTTCTTTAACATACTTTGCGGCGGCGGCAGTATTGGAATATTCCAAAGAGGAATACCCGTGTTTCTTTATGAATTCGGCACACTGCCCGAGAGCCTGCGGATGGCTTATTACGGTTTTAACGCTTTCAAGGGTTGCGCCTTCACATGCGACAAGGCAATGTCTGATCGGCAGGTCAATTACATTGTTTACATAAAGTCCTCCCGAAAAAATGAGATCCGTTACGTTTCCGACCTCTCCGGCGTAGCTGTTTTCAATGGGAAGTACTGCACAGTCTGCCTCTCCGTTTTCGACAGCTTGATAAGCATCGGCAAAATCGCGGTAATTTTTCGTCTTTGCCTCGGGAAACATTTCAAAAGCGGCAATATCCGCCCACGCACCGCGTGTTCCCGAATAAGCAACGGTCATCTTGCCATTGAGCCTAGACTGATACCTGCAGGAAAGCTCAATATTATTTTTAAGGAAAGATACGTAATATGACTGTACAACTTCGTCCTTAATATACTCCCGACAACGCTCAGTCACCTCCGCCTCTCTTGCCGTATCACGTATTGAAAGTCCATGCTCCTTTTTATAAAGCGCAACCGCCTTTGCACATTCCATACGCCTCTCGAACAGTTTGGCCATTTCACGATCAATACAGTTTATCTCGTCACGTATTCTTTCAAGTTCACTCATAATACTACCTCACTTTCGCACTATCCGTGCCTTAAAAAAACGACCCCCTTCGGAGGTCGCCTTTATTACAGTATGTTAAACCCGCACTGTAAATTCGCCCGACATCCGATGTTAAAATCTGCCTTTATAATAAGCAAACGCCGCAAAGCAAAACAAAAAAGCGCAGTACTCAAAAAAGCGTACTGCACCGTAAAGTACGGATACGGAAACGGACGGCATAGTATTACTCTTAACTTTGCAAGACATAACGTTTCTCATTTTAAAAACCGTCCTTTCCCAAATGTGATATCATTATTATACACACTTTTCGATTTTTGTCAATAGTCAATATTGAATTATTCATTACTTTTATTAATCAAAGAAGCCGAAGCGCTCTCAAGTGCTTCGGCTTTGCTGTTTACGAAAGGTTTGAAAGATGGGAAACAAAAGCATCCCTGTTTTCTTTCGGTGTGGTCGTAGGACGGCCGAGATCGGGTCTTGAGCCTATTTTACAGTTTACTTCAATAAGGCGAAGTCCCGCTGAAGAAATCGCCGTTTCAAGTGCCGTATCGAGTTCTTCGGGTGTTGATACATACGCCGTATAGTCATATCCGAGAGAAGCGGCAACTTTTGCAAAGGAAAAATTCTTTGCTGCGGTCGGCATACCGCCCACCGTTTCGTGAGCGCCGTTGTTTATTACAATATGAATTAAATTATGTGCACCGCTTGAACGGTTTACGGCAAGTGCACCCATGTGCATAAGCGCCGCACCGTCTCCGTCAATACACCACACTGTAGTATCGGGCTTTTGCAATGCTATTCCGAGAGCTATTGATGAGGCATGACCCATTGAACCGACTGTGAGAAAATCCTTGGAGTGGTCACCGTCTGCTCTTTCACGCAATTCAAACAATTCACGGCTTGCTTTGCCCGTCGTGCTGACTATCGGGTCGTTTTTCGAATACACCGTTATGTGAGATATGATTTCTTCTCTCGTCATTTCGGCACTGTTTGAGTACTTCGGCGTTTCGTCTGCGGTAAGAGCACCTTTTCTTATGACAAGAGCAACACTTCTGCCTTTATCAAAGCACTCTTTCCATTTTTTCATTTGGCATTCCACCTCCGATGCCTCGGTGTCTTTTGAAATCACCTTATACTCTATTTTCATCTGTTCGAGGAGGCTCAGCGTCACTTGTCCCTGATAGATGTGTTGCGGTTCATCATGCACACCCGGTTCGCCCCTCCAACCGATAACAAATACCGTCGGAACACCGTAGACCTCATCCGAAGTGAGAGATGCCACAGGATTGATAATATTACCCTCTCCCGAATTCTGCATATAGACAAGAGGAATTTTCCCGCTTGCAAGATAATATCCCGTCGCAAGCGCAACGCAGTTTCCTTCGTTTGCACCGATTATATGGTGTTTCGAGTTACTGCCGTACATACCGTAAAGAGTATCGCACAGTGCCTTGAGAAGTGAATCGGGAACTCCCGTAAAAAATTCACACCCGGTCGCTTTTATAAAATCAATCGCTTTCATAATATCTCCTTACAACTCGTCAATAAGCGTAATAATATCTTTAATGGGCATAAGCCTGTCGTCAACTTCTTTAGCCCTGTGATGAACAAGAATATCGCGAGCCGTGCTCTCCATTGCGGGAAAGGCGCTCCTTGTCAACTGATTTGCGTAAATAACTATATTAACGCCGTGCTCTGCCAAGGTCTGTTCCGTTACGGCATTAAACGAAGAAGGAACAACAACTATCGGAGTTTCACTGTCACGTTCCCGGAAGCGGTCGCAGAATTCAAGTATCTCAGCGGGGTCTTTCTTTCTGCTGTGAATCATAATACCGTCAGCTCCCGCAGCACGGAAGGCATGAGCTCTTTCAAGAGCATCCTCCATTCCTTTCTCAAGAATTAAGCTTTCGATTCTGGCGATTATCATAAATCCGTCCGACAGCTGAACTTTCTTACCCGCGGCGATTTTCTTCGAGAAGTTTTCAATTGTGTCCTGTGTCTGTTCAACCTCGGTACCGAAGAGGGAGTTCTTTTTAAGACCGATTTTATCTTCGATGATTATAGCGGAAACACCCATTCTTTCAAGAGTTCTGACAAGATAAACAAAATGCTCCGTCAGTCCGCCCGTGTCGCCGTCGAATATAATCGGTTTGGTTGTAACCTCCATTACATCGTCAATTGTACGGCATCTTGACGTCATATCAACAAGCTCAATATCGGGTTTCCCCTTGGCGGTTGAGTCACAAAGAGAACTTATCCACATAGCATCGAACTGAGAAAATTCTCCGCCGTTTTCAACAACGGTTTTCTCAGCAATAAGACCTGTCAGCCCGTCGTGAACCTCTATTGCTTTAACGGGAGAACAAAGGTCAATAAGCTTCCTGAGCCTCGGTCCGCGATATTCCGCCATTGCGAGTTTCTCACGCTGGCGGCGGTCAATTCTCGATACTTCGTCGCCGACGGTATAAGGAACTTCAATAAGCTCTCCACCGTATTTTTTAAGCAGAGAAATAACGTTATCCCGAATCGCCTTTTTAGGTCCGCTTTTCCACTCGTCACCGTGAACAACGTAGTCGGGGTGCACTTCTTCTATTACTTTGTCATACAGCACTGTGTCCTGAACGACAATATCTTTAACTCCGGGAACGGCTTCAAAAATGGCACGTCTTTCCTCGAAGGATACAGTCGGAAAACGGTCACAACGTATCATGGCCTCATCGGTCAAAAGTCCAACTGTCAGCTCACCGTATTTTAAAGCGGTATTGATTATATTCAAATGTCCTTCGTGTATTACGTCTGTACAGAAACATGCATATACTTTCTTCATTTTATTTTGTCTCCTCATAGTATACGGGCGTTTTTACCCCTGTTTTAATGAGTGCTTCTTTGAAAACTTCAAAGAATGCATCGATATCCTCTTTATCTATTGCACCGAGAGCGCAAAGTCGGAATGTGTCGTTTCCGCTTATCTTTCCGGGATAGATGGTAAATCCCCGTTCATAGCAGTAGTCGTGTACCGCTTCAAAACTCCAATTCGGGTCGTCGGGATACTTTACGGTGCATACGAGCCCCGCTTGATTTTCGACTTTGATTACCTCTTTGAATCCAAGCGCAAGAACTCCTTCGCGAAGTGCATTGTATACTCTCGTATGACGTGCCCACTTAGCCTCCTCGCCTTCGGCAAAATATTCTTCAAGTGCCTTGACTGCGGCATATACAGTCTGCACGGGCGGAGTAAAATGCATTTCGCCGGTCGTTTCGAAATAGTGATATTGCAAGTAAAGGTTGCAATAATACGAACGTGTCGGGTAAACCTTTGACTTTTCAATTACGGAACGTTTTCCTATAACGAAGGATAGACCCGCCATTGCCATAAGGCCCTTTTGTGCGCTTGCCATGCAGAAGTCTATATTGTCCTTGTTAACGTCAATAGGTCTCATTGCAAGAGTCGATGTTGTGTCAACCGTAAAGACAGCCCCGTATTTGTGAGCCAAGGCTCCTATTTCTCTTATAGGATTGAGAAGTCCCGTTCCCGTTTCATTGTGAGTCGTGTGAACTACGGCAATTTCGGGATGCTTTGACAGTACGTCCTCGACTTTGTTAAGGTCGGGTACTTCGTCAAAAGGAAAACGAAGGTCAATATGCTCAATACCGTAATACTCGCATATTTCAACGGCCCTGGTGCTGTATGCGCCGTTGTTTATAACGAGAACAGAGCCGTCTTTCGGCACAAGAGAATTAATGCATACATCAATATTGATTGTACCGGACCCGCAGAAAAGAACCGATGTGTAGTCATCGTCCGCATGAACAACCTTGAGAAGGTCTTGCCTGAAGGCCTTCATAAGGTCGGCAAACTCTTTTTCCCGTGGACATATATCGGGAACTATCTGTGCCGCTTTGACTGTATCTGTCGTTGTGGCAGGTCCCGGATTCAACAGAATATTTCTTTTAATGTTCATTTTCAAATAATCTCCTTTTGATTTTGAACAGCAATTATGTTTTTGAAGCTCGTTTTTGTTCATCGGAAATGATTATACCCCTGTTTTTTGGTTTTGTCAATAGTTTTTGAACATTTTTTGTTGTAGCAGATACCTTCGTCGCCGTTTTATTATTGAACAATGAGCCGTGCATGATACCATGCAAATTGAATATTTCCTCATTATTATTAAATAGAGCATATAATTTCGGAAAGGTATTGTAAAGGCGCATATTGTGTGATAGAATAAGACAACAAAGCAAAAAGGAGTTTCCTTATGAAAACAGCTAAAATCGCAGTTTTGATTACTTCATTAATACTGATTGTTTCTTTGCTTGCGGGATGTGTACTTACGGAAAACGAGCCCGAACAGGACGCTCCGTCCGAGAGTACAAGCGCCGCTTTGAACGAAAACGAGAACACAACACTCGATTTCAGGCCGGTAGACATTGGAATACAGGCTCAAAAAGAATATATCTACCCCTTTATAGGTATCTATTTTGCCCCGACTGACAGTTTATACGCCAAAATAGATAATCGGGAAGCATTTGTATATCAAGCCGAAGAATTTGAAGATGCCGTAACGGTAAAATACGCTTTCATTACCTTCTATGCAACAACTGCCGAACAAAGAGCTGAAACTGTCAGAGCAATTGATATCTATGCATTCCTTTCACGCCTTGAAAAAGCGGGCGTAATCGGCATTTACGATAAAAGCTCAGTCGGTGAAATAGACACGCTGACAGGTTGCGACAGTCATAAGAAAGTCGGCGAAAGCATTGACGGCAATTACGAGTATTATTTGAGTATAAATTCAAGCAGCTCCTCGGATATTGTAACGGAACTTGAAAAATCGCAGTTATTCATAACGGAAATGCGTGAATTCGATGCAAGCTACTCATACAGCGCTTTTTCTCTCGGCAAGGACGAAAACGTCAATAATGTCGGAGTTTTCACGGGAAAAGACGTATTCGGTAACGCCTATACACAGGATATCTTCTCGGAATACGACCTAACGCTCGTAAATGTCATGACTACATGGTGCACCTATTGCGTCGAAGAAATGCCCGAACTTGAAGAGCTGCGTGCAAACTACGTAAAGGACGGCGTGAAATTCAACGTCGTTGCCGTTGTGCTTGACACCAAATACACAGGCGGGGAAGATGCAAGTGCCATTGAGCTTGCAAAAACCCTCCACAAAAGAAGCGGCGCATCGTTCCCGTTTTTGATACCCGACGACGGCAATATGAACGGCAGACTCACGGGCATTGAAAGTTTTCCCGAAAGTTTCTTTGTTGACAAAAACGGCAACATTGTAAGCGAGGCTTACATCGGAGCAAGAGGACTCAAAGAATGGAAGGCTATTGCCGACAGCGAACTTAAAAAGCTTGAAGAGGCAAACCGATGAAGAAAAGAACCATAACTATACTTATTTGTCTTGCCGTGCTTACGGCAGGCGGAGCAATGCTCACTTTCGGAATATTTCGAGGTGAGGTTGAAACCGTATTCACCAAAGCCATAAATATTTGTTTGGAGTGTATCGGAATTGGAT
>CAZCSZ010000024.1:0-8803 GCA_964501305.1 uncultured Ruminococcus sp. | reverse complement strand
ACCTTCGCGGACATAACGTCCGTTTAGACGTTTCAAGCAGTATCCGACAGAAAGGAAATGTGTAATCATAATGAACGATAAACCAAACGAAGAAATTGTCACCATACCGGTTGTTATATTGCCGAACGCAATAGCATACCCCTTTATACCCATTAATTTTGAGATACTCAGGAGTTCATCGATCAAATCTTTTATAATCGCCAACAAGAGCAAGCACAAATTAGTTGCCATTGCATTTTCCAAAGACCCCGATAATCCCATGCCGAACAAAGAAGACCTTTCGGAAACGGTTGTAATCGGTTCAATAGAGCAATCGTTTGTATTGGGAACCGAAAGTGCAAGGGCATCGTTCTCCATGTTAAGCCGCTCGCACGTGCGCTCATTTATCGAAAGAGGCGGCGCACTTTACGCAAACATTGTTGCCGATTACACCGAAACACCGGTTCCGTTTGACGGAAACATAAGAATTTCCGCCTTAAGAGAACACATATTAAACGGTGTCAGAAGGATAGGAGAGCTAATTCCGCCCGAAGCGAATGTTTCGCTTGCTCCCTACCGCCAGATTGACCATATCGGACATCTTTGCGATTACGTGGCTTATACGGCATTGCAGAATTACGAAGACAAACTTGCGGTTCTTGAAGAATACAATCCCGAAGCACGCGCTATTTATGTATGCGAAGCTCTCGAACGGGAAATCGGCATTTACGAAGAAGAGTATGCAATACATCAAAGAATGCAGCAATCGGTAGAACGCGGGCATTACGAGAACTATTTAAGGGAAAAGGAAAAAGCAATTCGTGAAGAGCTCGGCGACGATGACGACGAAATAGAGGAACTGTCGGCAAGAATCAGCTCGACCGTGTTCTCAAATGACCCGGAAACACATGATAAAATCAAAACCAAACTTGAGAAAGAATTATCAAGGCTTTCAAAAATGCCCATCAACGCTCCCGAAGCAATCGTGCAGAGAAGCTATTTGGAGACATGTCTTGACCTCCCGTGGAATATCAAAACGGAGGACAACATAGACGTTGCCTCGGCAAAAGAAGTATTGGATTCCGACCATGACGGGCTTGATAAGCCGAAAGAAAGAATACTGGAATATCTCGCCGTAAAACAGTTGAATCCCGATTTAAGAAATCAGATAATCTGTTTTGTCGGCCCTCCCGGTATCGGAAAAACATCGCTCGGTATGTCCGTTGCACGTGCCATGGGCAGAAAATTCGCAAGGGTATCACTCGGTGGAATTCACGACGAATCGGAAATAAGAGGTCACAGAAAGACTTACATAGGCTCAATGCCGGGCAGAATAATAACCGCAATAGAGCAAGCGGGAAGCGCAAACCCCGTTATTCTTCTCGACGAAATCGACAAGATGACAAAAACGGTTCAGGGTGACCCGTCCTCCGCTATGCTCGAAGTACTCGATGCGGAACAGAACAAGAGTTTCAGAGACCACTATATAGAGCTTCCGTTTGATTTATCGGACTGTATGTTCATTTGCACGGCTAACACCGTATCGGACATTCCCGCTCCGCTGTACGACAGAATGGAAATCATCGAACTTACAACATATACGGATGCCGAAAAATTCGAAATCGCCAAAAACCATCTCCTTCCGAAGCAATTCAAACGTCACGGGCTGACAAAAAGCAAGGTTAAGTTCAAAGATGATGCGATTATCGAAATAATCGACGGTTACACTAAAGAATCGGGAGTTCGCACTCTTGAAAGGCAAATAGCGACCGTGCTTCGTAAGGCGGCAAGAAAAATCGCGGAAAATGAGGTCAAAAGCTTAACTGTTTCGAAAAACAGCATACCGACCTTTCTCGGACCCAGAAGAAATATAAGCGAAAAAGCGGACAGTGATGAGCTTTGCGGCGTCGTTAACGGGCTTGCTTACACATCCGTCGGAGGCGACCTTTTGAAAATCGAATCCTCGGTTATGCCCGGAAACGGAAAAATTAAGCTTACGGGCACCCTCGGAGATGTGATGAAAGAATCCGCGGAAATCGCAATCAGCTATATCAGGGCTCACGCAAGCGACCTTTCCGTCAGCGAAGATTTCTACAAGACAAAAGACATCCATGTACACGTACCCGAAGGCGCAACGCCAAAAGACGGCCCGTCGGCAGGCGTTACCATGCTGACAAGTCTAACGAGTGCTCTAAGTGGAAGAACCGTGCGTTCGGGAATCGCCATGACGGGAGAACTGACTTTGACAGGCAGAGTTCTTCCGATAGGAGGACTGAAAGAAAAGACTTTTGCGGCATATAAAGCGGGCATTCACACCGTGATTATTCCGAAAGACAACCTTCCCGACCTTGAGGAAATAGATTCTACTGTAAGAAAAAAGCTTGAATTCAAGCCCGTAACAAAAGCATCGGAAGTCCTGAGTATTGCTTTGAACGGTTAACGGAGGAAACAATGAAGCCCAACATAAACAATACACAGCTTGTAATGACAGCGGGTATGCCGCGCCAGTTTCCGACAAAAGCCATACCGCAGATTGCGCTTGCGGGACGCTCAAATGTCGGAAAAAGCTCCCTTATCAACTGTCTTCTAAACAGAAAAAACCTTGCAAGAGTCAGCGGCGAACCCGGAAAAACGATTACGGTAAACTTCTACGAGGTTGACAAAAAGCTGTTTTTGGTTGACCTTCCCGGGTACGGATATGCCAAAAGAACAAAAGAAGATATCCTTAAATGGTCATCACTCACAGACGGTTATTTTACAAAAAATCCGAATATTGACCTTTTGAAGCTTGTAATACAGCTTGTAGACGGCAGAACGGGACCCACAAAAAACGACGAGGATATGATATCTTACATGATAGAATGTGAAATTCCTCATATAATCGTTGCGACAAAGTGCGATAAGCTCAATGCGGGTGAACGAAAAAAACTTGAGGATACTTTAAAACTGAGCCCGTACTGTCAAAATGCCGATGCCGTCATTTTCTTCTCATCCAAATCGAAAGAAGGACGTGAAGAGTTGTGGAACGAAATAATCGGTCACACTCAAATTTGAGGAATTAAATATGCTTATAAACATTTTCAGAAATTACGATTTCAAAACAGCCGTCGTTTTGGCGCTTATGTCACTGTTTACTGTCGTGTTTTCTCTGACATTTCACGAGTTTTCCCACGCATTGGCATCCAATGCGCTCGGCGACCCGACGGCAAAAAACAGGGGTAGACTGTCAATGAATCCGCTGAGGCACATGCATCCCGTCGGATTTGCCTGTATGCTCCTTCTCGGTTTCGGTTGGGCAAATCCCGTTCCGATCAATCCGAACCACTTCAAAAACAGAAAACTCGGAATGGCGCTTTCGTCGCTTGCAGGCCCGTTGTCCAATCTTCTTTTGTCATTTATTTCTCTACTGTTATACAGAGTTGCCGAAAAAGCGGTTTACGCAATGTCATATGCGGCATTTTTGAAATGGGATTCGGTTATACAGATTCTTCTTCTGTTTTTGACCTTTTTCCATATAATGAACTTAAATCTCGCCGTATTTAACTTAATTCCGGTGCCTCCGCTCGACGGGTCAAGAATAATGTTTATCTTTCTGCCTGCCGATAAATACTTCAAAGTCATGAAATACGAGCAGTTCATAGCAGTAGTACTTATCGTTCTGCTTTACGTCGGCGTACTTGACGGCCCTCTCAGTTTTATAACTGCGGGAATAAGCAGCGGGATGGAGAAACTAATCAATTTAATTTTGTAGGTGAATAATGGAACAATTGTATTACAAGCTTGAGCTTTTCGAAGGCCCGCTTGACTTACTTCTGTCTCTTATCGCAAAGAACAAGATGGATATTGCCGACATACAGATATCCGTACTTTGCGACCAGTATTTGGACTATATATCAAAGGCTCAATCCATGGATATAGAGCTATCAAGCGATTTTCTTTACATGGCATCGGAACTTATGCTCATAAAAAGCAGAATGTTGCTCCCGAAAACGGATGAAAACGAGGAAGATCCGAGAGAAAAGCTCGCCGCCGCACTTCTCGAATATCAAAAGGCAAAGCAGGCATCAACTCTTCTCAAGGACAGATTTGACGAATACGGCGGTAGAATGGTTAAGGAAACCGTTGAAATTGCGCCCGATAAATCATATGTCGCCGACCATGAAACTTCTCTGCTCTACAAGGCATTTGTAAAAGTCATGAATGAGGTTAAGGTTAGCGACGAAGAGGCAAAAAAGAAGTTCGAACCGATTTTGAAGAAACGCACCGTATCGGTAGTATCAATCGTCGAAAATCTCGCGCGTCGGCTTCGCGGAGGCAGAAAAGTATCTTTGGGCAGTTTCTTCCGCTCCGCCGAGGACAGGCTCGAACTCGTTTCCATGTTTCTTGCAATGTTGGAACTTCTCAAGTCCGGACATCTTATCCTTGACGAGAGCGCGACCGAAAACAGCGACGGTATAATAGACGCAACTTCAGACGTAACAGTCTCTCTTGACCCTTCGGCCGATATCGGCGAACTCACGAAAATCGTTTCACAATAATAAAACACGGCGGTTTTTGAATATTTTATTTGAGGACAGTACAATAATATGGAAGAAAAAGAATTAGACACACCGACTTCGGATACAGCTATTGAAAACGCCACCGACGGCGGTGAATACAACTTATACGAAGACCCCTCAGAAAAGGCAAAGGCAAAAGGAATAATCGAAGCCGTGCTTTTCGCGGCGGGTTATCCCGTAAAATATGAAAGAATGGCGCGGGTGCTCGGTACAACGCCTTCAAGAGCAAAGCAAATAATATCGGAATACGCAAGCGAATACAACGGAGCGTACACATCGGAGCTCCCACGCGGCATAATTCTCCTTATGTTTGATGATGCATGTCAGCTTTGTACAAAAGAGGAATACAACCTTCACATAAGAGAAGCCCTGGGGATAAGAAAAGGCGGAAATCTCTCTCCGTCGTCTATTGAAGTGCTTGCGATTATAGCGTACAACGAGCCTGTAACAAGAGCATACATAGACCTTGTACGGGGAGTTGACTCAAGCTATGCCGTCACCTCGCTTGCCGACAAGCATCTAATCGAAGTATGCGGCAGGCTTGACGTTCCCGGAAGACCTCTTCTCTACAGAACAACAGACGACTTTCTAAGGGTCTTCGGAATGCAATCCCTCTCAGACCTACCCGAAATATCGATTACGCCCGACAGCGAAAAGCAACAGCAACTTCCGATTTCGGAAAACGGCGATGCGTTGGAGGATACAGACACGGAAAACTCACATACAGATGACTGAAAACGCTTGAAAGGAGCCACCGTGACAGCCTTATTAATATCAATCGGAATTGTCGCACTTCTTTCCGCTCTTCTTTTACTATGGGTAAAGGTCAAAATCGCAATCGGAAATGACCTTGAAATCGGAGTGTTCATCGGCCCGTTCAAAATAAGGCCCGACTTAATGTCAAAGAAGAAACAAAAAAAGAGCGTCGGCAAAACCGAAGCGCAGGAAGAAACAAAGTCCGAAAAGACAAGAAATGTGGCAAGTGCCGTTTCCGACCTTATAAGGGTTATCAAAGATTATCTCATAAAACACCCGCACACCGTACATTTTTATACATCGAAATTCTACGTTAAAATAGGCACCGACGAGGCGGCAACGACCGCGCTCGAATGTGCCGCCGCAAAAGTGGCATCGTCAGTGCTGTTCTCTCTTATCGACAGCATAACGTCAATCGACGGCGGATGCGAGAAGAACGTCAATATTATACCCGACTTCACAAAAAAAGTTTTCGAATGCGATATTGAAGTCGTATTCAAATCAAGGCTCGGAAGCCTTTTATACGCACTCGAAACACTATTTTTCAGCTTTATAAAGAAGACCGTAAAGCGTGAAATCGCACGGTCACGGAAAGGAAAGTAACATGAACGAAAACAGAATGAGCGAAATCATCGAATCCTCAATCAACAGCCTCAAAAGCATTGCGGGAGCCGACACGATAATCGGTGAGGCAATCAAAGCAGATGACGGTACAACGATTATACCCGTATCGAAACTTTCAATAGGTTTCGTTTCGGGCGGTATTGACGGCACAGAAAAGAGCGACAAGGGCCGTTTCGGAGGTGCAGGCGGTACGGGACTTACTCTTACTCCCGTTTGCTTTATCGTAATTCACACGGACGGAAAAGTCGAAATGCTGAACATAAACGACAAGGCAAAAAGCTTTCCCGACCCTGTCGGAGACATAGTCAACCTCATTGAAAAATCACCCGAAATCATATCGAAACTCAAAGAAGCTTTCGGCAAAAAAGACAGTTAAGTATTGGAATGTAATTTGTTGTCGGAATTTATTCCCCGTTCTGCGGTTAACCTAATATAAACGCTTTACGGGAGAATGAATATGATTAGAAAAGCAATCTCAATCGGCACGGTTTTGGCATTAATTTGCCTTTCGTCACTTAACATAAAAGCATCCGATATATCGGTATCGGCTCAAAGTGCATATCTTGTTTCATATGACACGAAGGAAACGCTCTTTGCGAAGAATGCGACAGAGCGCCTCCCGATGGCGAGCATAACCAAGATAATGACTTGCCTTGTAGCAATAGAAAGCGGAACGCCAGACAGCATTGTGACTGTCGACAACCGTTCTGTCGGTGTTGAGGGTTCTTCTATGTATCTTGAATGCGGGGACGCCCTGACTCTTGAAGAATTGCTTTACGCAATGATGCTTCGAAGTGCCAATGATGCCGCAACCGCCGTTGCTTATCACATTTCGGGAGATATCGTGGCTTTTGCCGATTTGATGAATACGAAAGCCGCAAAGCTCGGACTTTGCAACACTCACTTTGATAATCCACACGGCCTGCCGAGTGAAAGCCACTACACAAGCGCCGAGGATTTCGCACGCCTTACCGTATATGCGCTTGACAACCCGACTTTCCGTCAAATCGTTTCAAGCAAATCGCACACGGTCCGTTTTCAGAGCGGCAAGGAGGTCTGTATTGTCAATCACAACAGGCTTCTGAACAGTTACGAGGGCGCAAACGGGGTTAAAACAGGATATACAAAGGCAAGCGGAAGATGTCTTGTTTCGTCGGCAACAAGAAACGGAGTTACTCTTGTTGCGGTAACGCTGAACGCCCACGACGATTGGAACGACCACAAGACAATGCTCGATTACGGATTTTCAAAGCTTTACAGAACAACCGCTGTTCAAAAAGGTCAGATACGGCATAAAATCGGCGTTGCAGGCAACGGATATACCGATATTGTCAACCGTGACGAGATTAATCTCGTTCTGAGCACCGATTCGAAGATATCATATAAGGTGTTTTCAAATCATATGCTGTTTGCACCGCTTGATATTAATACACCTGTAGGTTACGCCGAGGTGTATGTCGACTCAAAGCCCGTATCGGCAATTCCTCTTTATCCCGTTGCAGATGTTGCAGAGGAAAAGACGGAAAAATCAAAAATCCTTTCATTTTTTAAATTTTGGGAATAGTCATCTACTGTTATGGAGAAAATCAGATTACAAAAGCTGTTTACCGATTTCGGTATAATGTCACGCCGCAAGGCCGAAGAGGAAATTTCAGCCGGAAGAGTTATTCTTAACGGACAAACAGCAAAGCTCGGCGACAAAGCCGATCCAAAGCGGGATACAATAATATGGAACGGAAAGAGGCTGAAACCCTCAAAAACCGAGCACACTTATATTATGCTCAACAAACCCATGGGATATCCGACAACCGTTAAGGATGAGAAGGGCAGAAATACCGTTATGGAGCTCATAAACGGGGTAAATTGCCGTGTTTATCCTATAGGTAGGTTAGATATGTTCTCGGAAGGTCTTCTCCTTCTGAGCGACGACGGCGAGCTTACAAACAGGCTCACCCACCCATCCCATAAGATAGGCAAGACATATTCTGTAAAGATTAAGGGTTCAATCACCGACGAAGAACTGAAGGCGTTGACCTCACCTATGACAATCGACGGATACAAACTTCGTCCGGTGAAGGTAAGGCTTATTTCAAGAGGCAAAAGAGATAAGAACGGCACAGTATATTCCTCTCTTGAATTCGTCCTGTACGAGGGCAGAAACAGACAGATAAGAAAGATGTGCGAGAAGTGCGGAATTACCGTAATAAGGCTGTGCCGCACCATGCTCGGTGAAATTGAGATCGGCACACTTGAAAGCGGCTCATGGCGATACCTTACCGATGCCGAAATCGAATATCTCAAGAATATTTAAGCAAGTAATCCTCCTTCAAGCGTACAACGCAAAGGCAATACAATCATGCTACACAGAAACAAACCCCGCGCATTCACGCACATAACACTTCGCCCAAAACACAGTCAAGGAGCAATTACAGCAAAGGCGCGTACAGGATAATACTGAATTAAATATAGACAAGAGTGCATTATACATACAACACAAAAACCGTTCAAGAATACACCAAAAACCCCAAAAAAGGCGGGGAATGATTTGGGAGGCTCACTTAGGGATTTGGTAGAATAACGATTTTTAAGTGAAGCCTTCAAACGGAACTCAAAAATAAATGACCACACTAGAGTATTGATTTACTCCGGTGTGGTCATTTTTGTTATCTCGAGTACCAAAATAGTATTGAAGTTATTTATCTTCAGCTTTGCCAAAATATATCATATTTCCTGAAATAGGCTCTCTTTTAGGTTCTTCATATTTGGTTCTATATATTTTACATCTGAATTGCTCTAAGGAAGCATCGATATCATCAAAGATATTTTGGTATATGTGTTCCACGCAGATACTGAAGGGCTGAACTTCCGCAGGGCTTTTGCCGATG
>CAZCSZ010000023.1:0-8844 GCA_964501305.1 uncultured Ruminococcus sp. | reverse complement strand
AAATTACCGTATTAAATTACGGATTTTATAATAATATTTATTTATATTTCGGAGGAAAATAAAAATGGTTAAGATCAGACTCAGAAGAATGGGCGCAAAGAAGGCTCCTTTTTACCGTGTTGTTGTAGCAGACTCAAGAAGCCCCAGAGACGGCAGATTTATCGAAGAAGTCGGTTATTACGACCCTATGAAGAATCCCGCTGTTATCGAGCTTGATGCAGATAAGGTTAAGACATGGCTTGACAACGGTGCACAGCCCACAGAAACCGTAAAGGCTCTTATTGCAAAAGCAGGAATCGTTAAATAATCGGTATATCGAGGTATTTAATGATGAACTATACGAAACTTCTGGAGGATATGGCACGGGCTATCGTTGAAAATCCCGACGAGGTGAAGGTTACGGAGAGAGAAGAGAACGGAGATATCGTTCTAACTTTGAACGTTGCCGAATCCGACATGGGAATGGTCATCGGAAGGCACGGCAACATTGCCAGAGCGCTCAGAACGGTGACAAAAGCGGCGGGCAAAATGACCGACAAAAAGATTACCGTAGAGATAAGATAAGTATTCAAGCGACATTGTATTTTGCCGCATAAACGGTTTTTGCTGAATAATTTGAAAGCACAAAAGGCGCTTTCCCGATGGGAAAGCGCCTTTTGGCGTGCAACGCGGCAAAGCAAAATGGCGAGGAGAACGTTTCACGTTTCGAGGACGCTTGCAGCGGGACGAAGCTTTTATTTGCTCGATTTATACTCTTTGCGTCAAGTTGCAAACCGATTTTCTACCGCAGGTAGAGTGTGTAAAAATTGCTCTACTCACTGATTTTTATTTGTAGAGGTACTCTTTTGCAGTGTAGATTGAAATAAAAATACCTTCGGGATATATTTAAAACAGAGGACGGCACGTCGGTGTCATTTGTCCGAATACATTTTCGGAGGCAATAATGAAGAGAATAGAGTACAAGGTCAGAAATATATCGTCAATAAGAGAAATGATGACTTATGCCGTTGAGGAGGCATCTCAAAAAATTGCGTATCGGTACAAATCGGGCGGCGGTATTACGGATATAACATATGCCGAGTTTTACGGTACCGTTGAGGCACTCGGCGCATCGCTGTGCGAACTCGGCTTCGGTTCGTCGCATATAGCATGTATAGGCGAGAACAGATATGAATGGATAGTAACTTTCTTAACGGTTCTTCAAGGTGCGGGTGTATTCGTGCCGATAGACAGAGAATTGCCGCCGAAGGACAAGAACTATCTTATTTCAAACAGTGAAAGCAAGGTAGTTTTTTTCAGCGGAAAGTATGAAGATTATATAAGAGAAAACGCATCGGAGCTTGACGGAGTTCGGCTCTTTGTCGGCTTTGACCTTGAATGCGATACAGACGGCAACATTAAGTCATACAGACAGCTCATCGAAAGAGGCAGAAGAATTTCCAAGGCGAAATACGACAGTATGTCAAGCGACGGAAATGATATGAAGATGCTTGTCTACACGTCCGGTACAACGGGAGTTGCGAAGGGCGTAATGCTGACCGAGCACAATATCGTTTCCGTTATATGCAACGGACTTCGTATATCGAGAATTTACGATGTCGGACTATCTGTTCTCCCGTATCACCATACGTATGAGGCTGTATGCGATATTTTGGTTTCAATTCACCAAAAGGCAACACTGTGTATTTGCAGTTCGGTCAAGGAGGTTGTGAGGGATATGAGGCTTTTTAAGCCGAGTTATATATTCCTCGTTCCCGCATTTACGGACTTCATTTACTCAAACATCATGAGAACGCTCAAAAAGGAGGGCAAACTCGAAAAGTTTGAGAAGGCAGTCGAAATGTCGAATAGGCTTTTGAAGGTCGGAATTGACATGAGGAAAACGCTTTTCGGGGATATTCTCAAGGTATTCGGAGGCAGATTGCGCCAAATCGGATGCGGCGGCGCGCCCTTGCACGCTCATGTTGCCGCATTTTTTAAGAGCATAGGTATAAACGTCATAAACGGCTACGGCATAACGGAATGTGCACCTCTTGTTTCGGCAACAGACGAAAACGACAGGGACTTCAATACGGCAGGGCACAGAATACCGTGCCTTGACGTGCGTATTTCAAATCCCAACGGAGAGGGAATAGGTGAAATATGTGTCAAGGGTGACAGCGTAATGAAGGGATATTACAAGGATCCCGAAAAAACAGCCGAGGTGCTTTGCGACGGTTGGTTTCATACAGGCGATTACGGGCGTTTGACCGAGGACGGCAGACTTGTTATTACGGGCAGAAAGAAGAACATAATAGTTCTCAGCAACGGAAAGAACATATATCCCGAGGAGATAGAGGAGTATGTTTTGAAGGTTGAAGGTGTCAGCGAGGCCGTAGTCAAGGCTCTTCTCAACAGCAGAGGCGAGGAGGTCGGACTGACAGCCGAGGTTTTCCCAAGCGAGGCGAAAAATGCCGACGAAATTCTAAGGGCAATAAGAGAGGAACAAAAGGGACTCCCGTCATATAAGCTGATTTCAAACGTAATAATAAGAGATGAACCCTTTCCCAAGACAACAACCAACAAGATTATAAGATAAATCTGCCCGATATGTCAGGGACAGATAAGGCATAACAGACAAAAAGGCGGTGCCCGCAAGGGACACCGCCTTTCGTCTTATCGCAAGCGCAAACTACAGCGACTTCATCACAGCAAGCAAATGCTGATAGTTGTCAACGTCGTGGTATTTCACATTTTCGGTGGAATTCTCAAGTCGGTTTTAAGGTTGTTTGTGCCTGCCTTTTGAGATAGCCTTTTAATTGCAAGGTTGTATACATTATTCTAACATATTTTTTAGTTATTTCAACATAAATAAGGTAAATATCTTCTTTTTCGGGTTTGGGCGGCGGTCTTTTTCCGTCTTTAATCGGGGGCATATGTCAACTCCGAAGCTTTTAAAGACGGTTTATCTGCCGAATAATCAAAAAAGGCTTTGCAACTTGGATTTTTTGTGGTAAAATTTAATCAATACATCAAGACATTGCGGAGGCATATATGAGTATTAACATAATTCCGAAACCGAAAAAGCTTGTCGAATACGGTGGCATGGCGGATATTGAGCCGTTCTACATATGCGAGGACACATCTCTTGAAAGGTATTTTCATGCATTTTCCGATGCTGCGGACAAGATATGGGGCATTGCGTTTTCGCCGATTGACGTATCCGAAAACAGAGAATACTATACGCCGCTTACCGAGACGGGAAGCCCTACCGCCGATGTCTCAAACGGTGTCGACAGCGGCAGTGCGTGCCTTGTCGCATTGCATGATACAACCTTGGAAAAAGGCGGGTTCAGACTTGAAATCGGCAACTCCTGTAATCTCTTTTATGCCGACTGTGAAGGGCTTACAAACGCTCTTTATACCGTCTTGAAAATCGGTGAGCGCACGTGCGATATAAAAATCCGACTTCCGCAGTGCCTCATTGAGAGCTTTCCCGACAGCAGTTTCAGGGCAATTCAGATTGACGTTGCACGCAAATGGCATCCTCTCGATTATCTGTACAAATATGTTGACCTTGCCGCATTCTACGGTATGAACAGGCTGATAATACACTTTACGGACGACGAGAGCTATACTCTCCCGTCGGATATTTATCCGAAACTTTCGACTGAGAACAGGCATTACACGAAAGCGGAACTTAAAGCGCTTGAAGAATACGCTCTCTCACGTTCGGTAATGATTATACCCGAAATCGATATGCCCGGGCACAGCGCAAGATTCTGTCAAAACTATCCCGAAATATTCGGCTCGTGCGGTATTACCGAGGCATCGGAAAAGGCGTTTTCCGCGCTTGAGAACATATATCTTGAAGCGTTGGAACTGTTTTCGGGAAGTGACTTTATTCATCTCGGCGGAGACGAGGCTGTTCTCGGACGTTGGCTTGACAGCGAAGAAAGCGTTTCGTATATGGAAGAGAATGGCATAAAGGATGTTGCCGAGCTCTACGGTCACTATATCGGCAGAATGTGCGAGTTTATAATATCCAAGGGAAAAACTCCGATTGTGTGGGAAGGGTTCAAAAAAGAGTATAACGGACTTGTTCCGAAGAAAACGGTTGTCGTCGCGTGGGAAAGCCTGTATCAGCTCGCACCCGACCTTGCAAAGGACGGCTTTACGCTTTTGAATGCATCGTGGAAACCTCTCTATGTTGTATCGCCGTGGCGTATGTGGTCACCGTCGGAAATACTGACGTGGAATAAGTACAAGTGGGACCATTTTCTCGAAAAGTCTCCTGCCTTCGGAGGAGATAAGGTCTTTGTCGGAGAGGATGCGCCCGTTTTGGGAGGTATTCTCTGTGCTTGGGGAGACTATCTCAAAAATTACGAAAGCTGCCGCTTTGCGTGTCAGCTTGAGTTTAAATGCGTTATGCCGAGAGGAGCCGCTCTTTCGGAAAAACTGTGGACTTCAAATTGTGAGGTCAGTCCCGAAGAGTTCGATGCGGCATACGCACAACTTAAAGACAGGCTCGGTTTTCTTTGGGGAGAGAATCCGTTCAGGGGGGACCTCTGATTTACATATACCGACCTTAAATCATGTCCGTATTGATTTTAAAGCCGTTTATCCGTATTCTAAATGCGGATAAACGGCTTTGTTGTGCAGTTGAACGAAAAAACGCACTGATTTGGCGTTTGCCTATTGATTTAGAGAAAAAATGTGGCATAATAAACAAGATACTATTTTACGGGGACAATACAGTGAAGAAATCAAAAGCTTTAATATGTATCCTTCTCGCTCTTATTACGGTTATCGGGAGTGTTATATCTACATCCGGCTACAGAGCCGAATACGAACTCTCAAACGGTGCGGCGGTTTTTAACTCATCAGCCGCTCACAGATATTTCGTAAAGAGTAATTCGGTTAACAATCTGGATATGTCTTATGACTCTGCTCAAAATGCCGAGGCAATGCGTGTCAATACCGCATCCGACCCCTATGCTCTTTTGAGCTACGATGCGCTCGGCGTAACCCTCAGCGCCGCAACGTATAAGTACATAGTAATAACGTATAAAGTACCGCAGAGCGTTTCCACGGTGGCAAGCGAGAGCGAAATATTCTACTGTGCGGGTGCAACAAGTGTCCCGACGGGCGGAAAATCGAAGTCGTTCACTTTGACCAAAGACAATGCTTTTCACGCTCATATAATCGAGATGACGGCCGTTTCCGAATGGACGGGCACAATTCATGCTCTGCGTATAGACTGCTTCAAAAACGCGTCTGTCGGGGACGTTATGTACCTTGATTCGGTAATTCTCGCAAAGACCTCTTCGGAGGCAAACCAAATCGCCGCTTACCGCACGGCAAAGGCAAACGTAACGTTGGATGACGTCACGGTTCAAACTGTGTTCACGTCGGACAATTATTCCAAATACCTTGTTACGGGAAACGGTACGCAGTCACTTCTTCTAGGAGATATTAACCTTGACAAAATCGTTTCGTCGGGCGACTTCATTCTTATGAAAAAGTATCTCGCATGCGCTCCCTTGACGGACACATACGACCTTGATGCCGCCGACATGGACCGTGACGGCAGAATTTCCGTAAAAGACTCCCTTCTTTTGAAAAAAGCGCTTTTGGGCTTTATTGACCTCAACCCCGACAGTACGGCATCGGCATTGGTAAGTTTCGATACCCAAAAATCAAAGGCCGCTCTTCGTGCACTCTCCTCAACGCCGAGTGTTTATATGACGTATGAACCGGTCACAAACGACACCTACGGTGCGGGACAGTTCAAGTATCTCACAATTACTTATATGACAACAAAAGCCGGAAACGCCACGGTTTACGGCATTACCGACAGAACGGACGAAAGTTCTGCCAAAGCATATTCCTTCACACTCAACGCCGACGGTAAATATCACAGTGCGACACTGAGTTTTGCAAACGAAAGTCTCTGGACGGGCACAATAAAGAAGTTCAAACTCAATTTCCTTGCCAATGCTACATCCGGCGACGTTATGTATCTTGACTCCGTCACACTGACAGAGAACATGAACCTTGCAACAGTCGGCGGAGACTACAGAGAAGCAATTGCAAACGGATACAGCTTTGATACTTCTTATAAACTCGATATCACGGGACAGACACTCGGTCAAATCAACACATCGGGTACATATAATAACGTCGGAGACGGCTCAACTGTTTTGTATCCGTTCTCGGCATCGTGGCCTGCTGCGGGATATCCCGACGGCGGACAGGACACTCTCATTGTGTTCAAAAACTACAATAACTACATAAAGATTGCCGATTGCGTTGACCTTTCAAAGTATGACTCTGTCACCGTAAGTTGCGGCACGGACAAATCCTTTACGACAACGGCGTCAACATTCGGATTTTTCTCGAAGGCGACAATTTTTGGGCAGACGGGTACAAAGAATACGGCAAACCTGATTTTCGACGTTCCTCTTTCGGTGGCAGACAGCTCAAAGCCGAGTTGGACAACACTCAGAGATGCAAGCGCAACGGTAAACAGCAACTATTGCGGTCCGCTTTATATGTCATATTATATGTCAACGGGTGACGGAGCGGTTGTAACCGATATCACATTCCACTTAAAGACACCGACTGCCGATATACCCGATACGCTTAACAACTCCGACGGAGATACCGTATATACCGTATCCAAAGATGGCACAACAATAAGCGCAAACGGCGTAAGCTATCCCAACAGTATTAACTATACAAACGGAGTAACCGCCGCAACGGACGATGTCAATCGCACGCTGACGCTTTCTGATGCGACAAAGCTGAACGGCGGTTCGGGCGGATACGATTTTGCAAACAAAAACGTTGGTATATTCTATTTCCTCTGGCTCGGCGCTCACGGAACAGCACTGCCGAGCGGCGGGGGCGATATACAGAAAATCGTCAACACACACGGAGCAATTGCGGGTTCAGATTCAAGATGGCTCGGCAACGGTACAATCCACTACTTCTTCTCCGAACCACTCTACGGTTATTACAAGTCCACCGATGAGTGGGTAATCAGAAAACATATCGAGGAGCTCACAAATGCCGATATAGATTTTCTCTATTTTGACGTTACAAACGGTGTTCCTTATATCGATACCGCAAAGAAGGTTATGCAAATAATCCACGAATTCAACGAGATGGGATACAATCCGCCGAAGGTTGTATTCTATTCCAACGATTCCAAGGGCGAGTATACAAACGGAAAGACGATGGTTCAGTACCTGTACGATACGATTTACGCTCCGGGATATCTTCCCGACACGTGGTTCTATTACCTCGGAAAGCCTGTAATCATAGGTAAAAAGTCGGAGTATACGGCAATGTCACAGACAGCGCAGAATTTCTTCACATTCCGTCAAAGTCAGTGGCCGAACGAAACTAAAACCTCAGACAGCACGGGGTATATGTCGGGTAATATTTACAAGAAAGACGGCGGTTGGTCATGGATGGACTTCAACGACCTTCCCACCGCAAACAGAAATCCCGCCGGAACGGCATATGAGTCGATTAACGTATCTATAGCACAGCATCTCGGTACGATAGCGTTCGGCGACTCCGGCATTTACGGATATAATACGGTTCCGACATCTATGGGCGGAAAGTTCAGGTTAAGCAGAACAATGAATCACGGTCGGAACTGGAACGGTTCGTACAACAACGACGCCGGCGGATACAGCGCCGGAAACTGCGCCGAAGGCACGAACTTCCAACGCCAGTGGAACACCCTTCACAACACTTACAATGATAACCTTTCCGTAGTTCTCATTACAGGATGGAACGAGTGGGCTGCAGGAAAAATCGATACAACCAATACGATAAGAGACAAAAACTATTCGGGCGGATACGATATGGCATGGTTCGTCGATACGGCCACCGTAAACTATTCACGTGATGCCGAAATGACGAAGGGATACTATTTCGACAGCTACTATATGCAGATTATAAATAATATCCGTCAGTACAAGGGAGCATCCCCGGTTCTTGTGAGAAATCAGAAGAAGCGTATTGATATATACGGTTCATTTGATCAGTGGAACAGTATCACGACATCCTACAGAGATGCAATGGGAGAGACAGCAGCAAGAAACGCTGTCGGATTCGGCGATATTACATACAGGAATACCACGGGCAGAAACGATATACAAAACGCTAAGGTTGTTTGCGATACGGAATACATCTACTTCTATGCCGACTGTGCACAGAACATAACGCCGTACAGCACCGCCTCCTCATGGATGCAACTGTTTATCGATTCGGATAATTCCTCAAGCACGGGTTGGTATGGATACGATTATATCGTAAACTACAAAGCGCAGGGAAGTGACATGACTTCCGTTGCGAAGAACACGGCAAACGGTTCATACAGTTTCGAAATCACAAACAGCGAGATTGAATACAAGACGTGCGGCAATATGATAATGATTAAAGTACCGCTCTCGGAACTCGGAATAACCGATTATTCGAACATTACATTCTCCTTCAAGTGGGGAGACAGTACGGGAAATCTCGACACTATGGAAAAAATGTTTACCGACGGTGATGTAATGCCTCTCGGCAGACTTAACCATCTTTTCACGAATGTCGGTCTGAACTGATGAATGCAGAAACGCCCCGACGCACGGTTTTACCTGCGTCGGGGCGTTTTGACGGGAAAACGGCGTTTGAAAAGTTGACATTACACTTGATATTTGTTATAATATTCTGTAATTGCTGCAACATATAAAAGGGGCATTGATGTGAAGAAACTTTTAAAATACATGAAGGAGTACAGAGTAAGGTGCATTCTTGCACCGACATTCAAAATGCTTGAGGCGGCATCTGAACTGTTTGTAC
>CAZCSZ010000022.1:0-8991 GCA_964501305.1 uncultured Ruminococcus sp. | reverse complement strand
TATCGGTTGCTTCTTCAAAAAACAAGCAGCTGATAAGGGAAGTCCCCTTTGACTTTGCTTAAAACTTTATCTTTGAAGAATTCGTTGATATTATCTTTGATTATGCCGACACATACATCGTCGTCAACCTTCGCAGTAACTCCACACGATTGAATTTGCCGATACAAAAGCTTCCTTGAAGAATAACCTTGTCCGCAAGGCCGTTTTCTTCAATAGATTTTTGCATAAGCCCCACTATTTCGGGGGAGCCCTTCAAATGCCATTAGCTCCCGACACAAACCTGTATAACCATATTTACACCCTTGCTTTTACGTTTTCCTCAAAAAAAGTTTCTACGCTTTCGGGGTCAACTGAGTAAAACTCTCCGCCAACCGTTACGCATACTCCCTGCTGACATTTTCCCATACAGAAAGTGCCGCTGAGTTCGACCTTATCGCCGAGCCCGTTTTCGGAAATCAGATACTGGAGTTGCTCAACGACTTTGCGCGAGCCTTTAATGTGGCATGAGCTGCCGATACACACAGTTACTTTCATAGTTTTGCTTCTCCCCAATCATTCATAATCAACAACATCTACCCACGAGAGCAGAAATTCACGTTCTTTTTCGTCGCCCTTAACGGATTGAGACGCAGCAACTATAGGCATCCATTTTTGGACATACTGCTTTGCAGTATCGCTTTTAAGACAAAACAGTTCAAGATATTCTTTAGCTCCAGCGAAATCTCCGGCAAGCCAAAAGCGAAGGTAAGTTCTTGCCGCATCAGCCGAAGCATTTCCCTGCGTTGCATGTGCCCAATCGAGAATATAGGGTGTGTTGTCATCTGTAATAATGACACTTGAAAGGTCAAAATCGCCGTGACATACTTTATTATGCTTCGGCATACCCTCAAGTCTTGTGTGAAGGTCATACCGTGTGGTCGCATCCAAGTCGGCCATTGCTATTTTGCGGTTCATCTTATCTTTCAGCTTACTGAGAAGCGGGGACCTTTTTGAATGAATTTCGATTTGAAGATCAACAAACAGATTCAAATACTCATCTTTCCTGTCGGGGCTTTCCTCCGCAAGCTGAGCCAGCGTTTTACCATTGATAAATTCGGATACTATCGCCCATTTGCCGTCTACCATGGTAACTTCGAGCATTTTCGGGATATTTAGTCCCGTTTCTTCTATTCTCGCTTGATTTAGTGCCTCGCTCAATGCATCGGCCTTAGAATAATCAGTACCGAATACCTTAACACACCTGTCACCGTCACGGAATACGATTTTGCTGTTCCGAACGGCGATAACTCTGTCAAGTTTCATTGTCATATCCTCCTGTATTATATTTTATCATCATTGAAGCCTTCAGTCAAGGCTTTCATTTCCGCTTTTTGAAACATCCGTCGGTGACGGCATGCTTTTTTCGGCAAAATAGCCGCCATAGAAAGCGTTGAGATACATCTGTTTTATCTCGCTCATAAGAGGATACCGGGGATTTGCTCCCGTACACTGATCATCAAACGCCTGCTCCGTCATTTCGTCAAGACGATTCAAAAAATTCTTTTCGTCAATGCCGTAATCTTTGATTGTCTTTTTAATACCGACTTTCACTTTAAGGTTATTGACCGCTTTGATAAGATTTTCGAACTTTTCCTTATCGGTCTTTCCGCCGAGTCCGAGGTAATCGGCGACTTCGGCATATCTTTCAAGTGTATGAGGGTGAGAGTATTGCGAGAAAGTACCCATTTTCGTGGGTGCATCGCACGCATTGAACCTTAAAACTTCTTCTATAAGAAGTGCGTTTGCGACTCCGTGCGGCAAATGGTGAAATGCACCGAGTTTGTGTGCCATTGAGTGACATACTCCGAGAAAAGCGTTAGCGAACGCCATACCCGCCATTGTTGCGGCATTTGCCATTTTTTCACGTGCTTCTATATCAGTTTGACCGTTGTCGTACGCACGGGGCAGATACTTGAAGATATTTTTAAGTGCCTGAAGGGCAAGGCCATCCGTGTAATCGGTCGCAAGCATTGCTGCGTAAGCTTCAAGAGCGTGTGTTACGGCATCAAAACCCGATGCTGCAGTCAACCATTTTGGTGCACTCATGTGGAAATCGGTATCGATTATTGCCATGTCAGGGAGAAGTTCGTAGTCTGCAAGCGGATACTTAACCCCCGTTTTTTCGTCTGTTATAACTGCAAACGGAGTAACCTCCGAACCGGTACCCGCCGAAGTCGGAACAGCTATGAAGTATGCCTTTTCTCCCATTTTCGGGAATGTGTATACTCTTTTCCTTATGTCGATAAAGCGCATAGCCATATCCATAAAGTCCGCATCGGGATGCTCATAAAGAACCCACATTATCTTTGCGGCATCCATTGACGAGCCTCCGCCGAGAGCTATAATGGTGTCCGGTTCAAATGATGCCATTTGCTTTGCACCTTCCGTCGCATTCTTAAGTGTGGGATCAGACTGAACGTCAAAGAAAGTTGTGTGAATAATACCGAGTTCGTCGAGCTTGTCAGTTATCGGTTTAGTATATCCGTTGTGATAGAGAAAGCTGTCAGTTACTATAAAAACTTTTTTTGAACCTCTGATACTTCTCAGTTCATCGAGTGCTACCGGCAAACAGCCTTTTTTAATGTATATTTTTTCGGGTGCACGGAACCAAAGCATATTTTTCCTTCTTTCTGCAACTGTTTTGATATTCATCAAATGTTTTACACCGACATTTTCGGAAACGCTGTTCCCACCCCATGAGCCGCATCCGAGAGTGAGCGAAGGAGCTAGTTTGAAATTGTAAAGGTCTCCTATACCGCCTTGTGAGGACGGGGTGTTAACAAGAATACGGCAAGTTTTCATTCTGTTTGAAAATTCATCAAGCTTTTCCCTGTGTGTTACGGGATCAAGATAAACAGATGCCGTATGTCCGTAGCCACCGTCGGCTACGAGATGTTCCGCCTTGCACAAAGCATCTTCGAAATCCTCAGCTTTGTACATTGCGAGAACGGGGCTGAGCTTTTCGTGAGCAAACTCTTCCGATATCTCAACACTTTCGACCTCACCTATCAGTATTTTTGTTCCTTCGGGCACACAAACGCCCGCAAGAGAACCGATTTTGGCAGCAGGCTGACCGACGATTTTCGCATTTAGAGCGCCGTTAATGACTATTGTTTTACGCACTTTTTCGGTTTCCGAAGGACTCAGAAAATAACATCCCCTTGAGGAGAATTCGTTCTTGACATCATCGTAAATATCCTTCAGCACGATTACCGACTGTTCGGAGGCGCAAATCACGCCGTTGTCAAAGGTTTTTGAGTGGATAATCGAATTCACGGCAAGTACCGTGTCAGCGCTTGTATCGATAATTGCGGGCGTGTTTCCGGCGCCGACGCCGAGGGCGGGTTTTCCGCTTGAATATGCCGCCTTGACCATGCCGGGGCCGCCTGTTGCAAGTATTATATCGGCTTCTTTCATAAGTTCGCTTGTCATTTCAAGGGACGGTACGTCAATCCATGAGATAATATTCCGAGGTGCTCCCGCTTCAATTGCCGCTTCAAGAATAATCTTTGCCGCCGCTATTGTGCTCTCTTTGGCTCTAGGGTGAGGAGATATGATAATGGCATTTCTCGTTTTAAGTGCGATAAGACATTTGAATATTGCCGTTGACGTCGGGTTTGTTGTGGGAATTACAGCCGCAATAACACCGATAGGTTCCGCTATTTTCTTAATTCCGTATACGCTGTCCTCTTCGATAACTCCGCAGGTTTTCGTGTTTCTGTAAGCATTGTAAATATATTCTGCTGCATAGTTGTTTTTGATTACTTTATCTTCAATAACACCCATGCCGGTTTCTTCAACGGCCGCTTTTGCAAGCGCTATTCTCTCCTTATTTGCAGCAATTGCCGCCGCTTTGAATATTTCATCCACCTGATCTTGCGTATACTCGGCATATAATTTCTGCGATTCTCTTGTGAGTGCTATTGCACATTCGAGTTTTTCCGCACTGTCTACGAATAAATAGTTCCTGTTTTCCATTTTTCCTCCTGCTGATTTGTGAAGCAAAGTTGATTATTGAGATGCACCGGTGAAAGCACCAAATTAGCTTTTTGAAAAAATTTCTTTCTCGGACACATGAAGATTGCATGGAGCAAAATTCCAAATTGCCGTTTTCCCGCACTTTATCATGAGGTCGCAAACTTCCTGTACCGATAAGGCATCGACTGTAATAATACCGAGATAAATATTATTTCTGCGACAAAAGTCTTCAAAAGACGTCATGGGTAGGATATCGGTTTTAAAATCCTCTGATTGGATATCTTTTTTCTTTCAAATGCCTCTGAAACAAAAGCCTTTTCCATAGTTTTGCCTCATTTTAATTGTTTATGAAATATTATAGCAGGCTTTTTCGACTTGGAAATTCTTAAATCGGATAATCGGTATTATCACTATCGATAAAATATAGACCGAATAAGCATTTCAAAGTTTAAAAACCTGCTTTTGTGTCTGTAATTACATATATTTCCGTTTTGCAAGACAAAGTTCGGTTATAAACTGCTTGTCGGGTTTTGCGAGCTTATACCCGTCCTTGTAAATCAAAACATCCTTATACACTTTTCTGTTCTCGGAACATTTTTTCTGACAAGGCCGTAACGTTCAAGGTAACATGTCGGTGGCGATGAAACCTACATGAAAGTTTGCGGGTTACCAGTTAAAAGGTAATACTGACTTGCTCTTTCGAATATAAATATTCTCCGTCCTGCATTGTCGGGAAATTCCTCCTCCACCACCTTCGCAAGCGGCAAAGCGAAAACATACGGTTCGACGTGAGCAATTTAAATATATTCCGTTAAATCGGCGTATGCTGCCTTCTCCTTCTTTGCAAGCGGGCTGACTTTGCTCATTATAAGAGAGAAAGTGTATTCCGTTACGAGTTCGTACTGAATCCCTTTTTCCTCAAGCATGATTTTAAAGTATACATCATAATCCTCGACATATCTTATAATTCCGAGTCTATAATCAAGGTCGCTTTCAAGCTCTTTTACGGAGTGACTGATGTTGGGAGCGGCTATCATAAGTTTTTTCGATGCCTTGCCGAGAGATCCTACCTTAGCAACATCAAGAACATATTTCATGCGCAATAAATTCATATAATCAACCTACCGTTTAGTTTAGGAACAAAAAATGCTTGTCGGCTGTTTTGAAAAAGCATCGATACCGTTTCGGTTTTCGCAAGCTTGCAAGAACGATTTTTACACAATTTCGGACTTTAACCGACAGTAACCGCCCTTTCAGGCAACACTGCATTCAAAAAACAGTTTCGTCTTTTAAGTGCCCGACTTGTGTTCAGTATATCACCAATTCAGCTTGAAATCAAAAAACAACCGCCCGATTCCGTCATTTTTCGGTCAAATTATCGGTCTTTCCGAACACATACAGTGCCTTGTTGATTTCCGCGCCGAACAAAAAAATCACAGCACAAAAATATACCCACAGCATCAAAAGCACTACCGCCGTAAGACTTCCGTAAACATAAGAACGTCCGCTGTAATACTTAAAGTAAAGAGAATAGAAAAAAGAATAGACAATCCACCCCGCAGAGGCAAAGGCAGCGCCTATAAGTTGACCGTGAAAACTTGTCGGAGCGCAGTCGGCTCTCTTTGCCTTGCGGTGTATAACAAAGGATCCTCTTGCGACGAAATAATACAGCGAAGAAAAAAACAGGGTCAGCGCAGTGAATACAATCAAACCCTTATAACCCGATCGCAGGAAAGGCAAAAAATACTTATTTCCTTCGGCGCCAATGCTTTCTGAAATAACAAGGAACAGGAGTGTTACGGAAATTGCCGCAGTGTACAATACGGTAAATACAAGCCCTCTGAATACATTTACGAAATATGCACCCCTTGCCCTTGTTTTAAATACCTCCGACAAGCCTCTCACAGCGGCTGTAAGCCCCCTTGCGGCACTCCATAGGGTAAGAACAGCGCTGAATGACAAAACAGGCAATGCAGGACGTTTAAGGGCGTCGCCGAGCACGTTTTCGAACAGACTTTCGGCTCCGTTTGGCATTGCCGAACGGAGAATACGGACAACTTCATCGACAAGTTGCGGTGAAAGTGCTCTTGCTATTGAAATGACGAGTAAAACAAACGGTATGACGGAGATACAGATATAAAACGAAGTCTGCGCCGCATACACCGTCAGTCTGTCTTCATAAACCGCGTGGGCGAAGAAACTGATTTTCGATATCAAAGAAGAAAAGCTGATTACCCTGCTCCTCATTGAGACCTCCCAAAAGCCTTATCATAATTATATTATGTGCACTAAGGGGAAAGATACGCTTTATTTCCGTTAACATCATTAAGTTTGACTGTATTATTGACTTTGAGAGCTGAATTTGATAGAATAATATAAAAAGGAGGAATGAACAGTGTTTTATATAGGTTCACATCTTTCGGTAAGCGGCGGATACGAGCATATGGGTCACGAGGCATTGTCTATCGGGGGTAATACATTTCAGTATTTCACAAAAAACCCGAGAGGTTCGCGCTCAAAAGACCCTTCTGCCGAGGACATTGCCGCATTAGTCAAATTCATTAAAGAAAACGGCATGCACGCTCCCCTTGCACACGCGCCGTATACGTATAACCCCGCATCAAAAGATGCATCAATACGGCAGTACACCGCAGAAACAATGGCAAAAGAGCTGTCACTTTTGGAGGCTATACCGAACGCTCTTTACAATTTTCATCCCGGGTGTCATGTCGGCCAGGGAACCGACATCGGTATAAAATATATAGCGCAAATGCTCAATTCGATTTTAAAACCTACGCAAACGGTAACGGTACTGCTTGAGACCATGGCAGGAAAAGGCAGTGAAATCGGTTCCCGCTTTGAAGAACTTCGTCGCATAATCGACCTTGTAAATCCGGATGTCCGTTCAAAAGTCGGCGTTTGTCTTGATACGTGCCACGTCAGTGATGCGGGATATGACATATCGGCCTCTCCCGACAGTGTTTTCGAAGAATTTGACAGAATTGTCGGGCTTGACAGACTGCATGCAATTCATATCAACGATTCGAAAAATCCCGTAGGCTCACACAAAGACCGTCACGAAAAAATCGGAGATGGCTATATAGGAATCGAAGGATTCAAAAAAATCGTCAACTGTAAGTATATAAAGCACCTTCCCTTCTACCTTGAAACGCCTTGCGACCTTCAGGGCTATGCTGAGGAAATAGCCCTTTTGAAGTCTTTGAGGGAGGACTAACTGTATGGTTAATCTCATAACGCACGCAGAAGAGATATCCCACCTTTACGAAGGATGGGAGGAAACGATGATTTACTCCGCACTTGAAGGAGTAATGGGTGAAATATATACTTCCGTCGGAACAAGCGGAGAAATACAAAATGCCGTAATAAGACTCGGCGAGTTTCTGTTCTTTGCGGGTGTTCCTTCGCATGAACTTGTATCGTTCAAGCCCGCAAGTTACGCAACAAACTTTGCGATATTCGTTTCAAAGCAAGACGAAAACTCCGAATTGTGGAATAAAGCCTTTGAAGAGATTTACAAGGCAAAGGCAAAGAGGATAACAAGATACAGCACAAAAAAAGAACCCCATGTGTTTAAAACGGAGCTTCTCGAAAGAACGTTTTGCGCAATTCCCGAAGGTTACTCACTTGTTTCAATGAATGAGGAACTGTTTGAAGAATGCAGAGGTCTTTCGTGGGGACGAGATTTTGTTTCTCAGTATGAATCGTTTGACTCATTCTCAAAAAACGCCATCGCAGTGCTTTGCATATATAACGGAGAAATAGTATCGGGTATGTCATCGTTTTCCAACTACAGCGGCGGAATAGAACTCGAACTTGCAACACGGAAAGACCACCGAAAGCGAGGCCTTGCCAAATGCGTTTCTGCAAAAATGCTTTGGGAATGTCAAAAAAGAGGCATCTACCCGTCATGGGATGCCGCAAACGAAACTTCGTTGAAGCTTGCCGAATATTTCGGATACACTCCAAACGGCAGTTACACGGCATACGAAATAACGGATTACTGAAAACAGCCCGAACACTTTTGTTCGGGCTTAATGTTTGAAGTGAATTTCAAACGGTTAACTGTCAGCGTATCCGTAAAGGATATGGCAAAGGGCACAGTAATCCCGTGCCGAGAGTTTTTCCCCTCTTATATCTCTTCGCATACCAAGTAAATCGAGGGCCTTTTCGGTTTCTTCCTTCGCAAACTCACCCGAAAGAGCGTTAACAAGCGTTTTTCTCCGTTTCAAAAAAGACAAGGTTATAAGCTTTTTTACCCTAGCAACGAACAGTTCACGCCCGGAGGTATCGCTCGGCACTTTTTCGAACACTTCCTCTATTCCGTTCTTATAAAGAGTGATTTGCACAACAGAGGACGACACCTTAGGTGCCGGATAAAAGTTGCCTTGGCTTACCCCGAATAGTTTCTCGGCTTTTCCGTACAGAGCTACTGATGCCGAAAGTGCGCCGTATTCTGAACTGTCTTGCGACGCGCATATTCTGTTTGCAACCTCCGTTTGAACCATAACGGTAACGGATTCAATAGGCGAATTCTCGCAAAGAGGATACTCTTCAAGTAATTTCATAAGAACCGGAGTCGTAACATAGTATGGCAAATTTGCACACACTCTTATCGGCATACCGCACCCCGCTCCCTCAAAGAGGGTTTTAAGGTCAACCTTCATAAAATCCGCATTGATTATTTCCACGTTTTCGCATCCGTCAAGGGTTTCCGAAAGAAGCAGAATAAGCCCGCTGTCGATTTCGACCGCAACTACCTTTTCAAAAAAGTGCGAAAGACATGAAGTCATAGCACCGATTCCCGGTCCTATTTCAAAAGCACATGTTCCTTTTACTACTCCGTCAAATCCGCTGTATCCCGCATCTGTTCCAAGCGCACTGCTTGCTGCAATTCTCTCTGGGATATCGGGATTGATGAGAAAGTTCTGACCGTACCCTTTTTTGGGGGACAAC
>CAZCSZ010000021.1:0-9052 GCA_964501305.1 uncultured Ruminococcus sp. | reverse complement strand
GTTGAAGTATCCATACCGATTTCAGACAGAAAAATCAAGAGGCGTTTTTGATATGCCGCATTTTGTAAAGCGGTGCCGTACCAGATTTTCGTCACTTGTATAAAATAAGCGCTTATCAATCGCCTTTTGCCGTTCTTCGGCGAGAGGCAATAAATTCAGTCCGATAAAACGTAATGTTTGACGGTGTTCATTTTATATTGGGAGGTGCATACAGTGAAGAAGAAAAAAACGTATATTGCAATAGACTTGAAATCATTTTATGCATCTGTCGAATGTGTTGAGAGAGGTCTTGACCCGCTTGCGACAAATTTACTTGTTGCCGATACGGAAAAAACTGAAAAGACCATATGTCTTGCAGTTACACCGAGCCTTAAATCTTACGGTATTTCGGGAAGGGCACGGCTGTTTGAGGCAGTAAGTCGGGTGAAAGAAGCAAATTTTAGACGAAAGTCTAAATTGCACGGTGGGAATTTTACGGGTGTTTCCTGTAACGACACCGAACTTAAAAACAATCTCTCACTTGCGATAGATTTCATTGCCGCTCCGCCGAGAATGGCACTTTACCGAAAGTACAGCGCAAAGATAGTGTCTATTTATCTTAAATACATATCGATTGACGATTTGTATCCCTACAGTATAGATGAAGTGTTTATAGATGCAACGGATTATCTTGATTATTACGGAATGGATGCACATGAATTTGCCAAGACATTAATACGTTCCGTTTTGAAGAATACGGGAGTTACGGCGACTGCGGGAATTGCCGAGAATATGTATCTTTGCAAGGTTGCTTTGGATATTACGGCTAAGCATATTCCGCCCGATAAGGACGGTGTGAGGATTGCCGAACTTGATATGCCTACTTACCGCAGAACTCTTTGGACTCACAGGGAACTCACGGATTTTTGGATGGTCGGAAGTGCGACGGCAAAAAGGCTTAACAGACTCGGTATTTTTTCAATGGGTGACCTTGCAAGGTGTTCTGTTCAAAATGAAGATATTCTGTACCGTGAATTCGGGAAGAATGCGGTTTTTCTGATAGATCAGGCATGGGGGTATGAATCTGTTGACATATCGGCCGTAAAATCGTATAAACCCGAATCAGCAAGTACAAGCACCGGTCAGGTATTAAGCCGCCCGTACAGTTTCGACGAGACAAAGATTATTATAACCGAAATGACGGATAAACTCGTTCTCGAGCTTGTCGAAAAGGGGCTTGCTACCGACCAAATAGTGCTGACGGTAGGATATGATACCGAAAATCTCACGGATTTTGAAAGACGCTCATCTTATAAAGGTGAAATAAAAGCTGACCGTTACGGGCGTGAAACTCCGAAACAGGCTCGTGGGACCGTAAATATGGGCAAACACACGTCGTCGACAAAGTTGATAGTCGGAAAAACGCTTGAACTGTTTTGCCGTATTGTCGATAAAAACCTTCTCACTCGCCGTATGAGCGTTACAGCGTGCCATATTATTTCGGAAGAGGATGCCGTCGAGAGAAACGGGGACGTTCAACTCTCGCTGTATGATGATGCGGAAACGCTTGAGAAGAAAAGCAGGGAAGAGGCAAAAGAAAGAACTGTGCAGAAAACGGTTCTCGATATCAAAAACCGTTTCGGACCGAATGCAATACTCAAAGGAACGAGTTTTCAGGACGCTGCAACCGCGAAGGAGAGAAACGGGTCTATAGGAGGGCATAAAGCTTGAAAACCGACAGACTGTGTCCATACGGAGGTGTTTATGGATGAATTATTTCCGTATGAGGATATTGTAAACTTGCCTCCACACAAATCCTCTAAGTACCCGCAGCCGACTATGGCGGAACGTGCAGCGCGTTTTGCCCCGTTTGCGGCAATTACAGGGTATGAAGAAATGGTTGCGGAGGAGGCGCGCGTTACAAACGACCAAATAGAACTTGATGAGGTTCGTGTGGCTGAGATTAATGAAAAGTTGAATATTCTTCAAACGTGCGACGCCGAAACCGAAGTGACAATTACTTATTTTGAACATGACAAAATTAAAGATGGCGGGGAGTACCGTACCGTTACGGTGAAAACCGTAAGAATCGATGCCTACGGCAGGACTGTAATATTGCCAAACAGCAAGGCCGTATGTTTTGATGACATTTACGAAATAGAAAGCGACGTGTTTGCTTTCGAAGAACTGTAGGGTGCATCGGATTTCGATGACTGTGTATGAAGGACGGCGATTATGTATGGGCGGACAGATTAAAAGAGCAACTGTTTACATCGTCTCCCGCTGAAAAAGCAATACCGTCGCTTGCGGTGTCGACTGTAATTGCACAGCTTATTACCGTTGTTTGCGATATGGCAGACACTTTCTTCGTGTGTCAGCTCGGTGACACCAATCAAATTGCGGCGGCAACACTTGCTATCCCCCCGCATTTATTTTTCTTACGGCATTGCAAACATTTTCAAAATCGGGGGGCTCAAGTTTGATTTCCTGCTGCCTTGGTATAGGCAACAGGGAAAGGCAAAGCACATTTCATTATTCTGTATTCGAACGGGCACTTTCCTTTACCGACGACTTTTCGGTTATAATTTTAGAGGATTCTGTATTACCCCTTCTCGGAACCGATAAAGCGACTTTTGATTACTGCTTGTCTTATGTGTTTTGGGCAGTCGGCGTAGAGGCTGTTCCAACGGTATTCCTTCTGCAGTATATAAGACATTTTAAAACAGAATAAAAAGCCTCAGCCGATTCACATTGAGAGAATCGGCTGAGGCCGTATTATAGTTGTAAAACGTTACTTCGTTCTGTCGGACAGTTTCTTCGAGAAGAGCCATTCGATATGCGTTTCGTCGGCATAAGTATAATCCCAAACGTTATGAACATATCCTTCGAGAGGTGTGAACTTAATTTCAGTGCTGCCTGCGGCGGTTATTGCTTTACACATTGTTTCCGATGCCCAAAACGGTACTATGGGGTCCTCGGTTCCGTGAAATGCCCAAATCGGTACATCGGCAAGGTGCGATGCCATTGACTTGTCAGCGCCGCCGCAAAGGGGCATTCCCGCCGCAAACATATCTTTGTGCCGCATTAAAAGGTCCCATACGCCGAATCCGCCCATTGAGAAACCGGTTATGTACAATCTGTCTTTGTCAACGGAATATCTATCGGGAAGACTGTTCAGTATTTCAACGGTTGCTTTAAGGGGTTCGGATTCGTCGACATACTCGATTTTGTAAGCGCCTGCTTCCCAACTTGATTCAACCCATCTGTATTCAGAAGGACATTGCGGTGCGAAAATGATACTCTCTCTTGCGGCGTCGGTTGTGCTGTCTGTCATCAGAGGAAAACCTGCGAGTATATTGCTTAATCCGTCAATTCCCCGTTGACTTGCACCGTGAAGAACCGTAACGAGAGGGTAGTTTCCGCTTGATTTATATGTCATCGGCAGATACAGCCTGTATGACATCTGCATTGTACCGTTGTCGTAAATACCGTAATTGTACAGATGTCTGAAATCTATTGTGTTTTCGTCTCTGCCTTGGCAAAGGGAAGATGCTTCTTCGTACGTTCGGCACAGCGATACCGACTTTACATAGCTGGAAAGACCGGGGGTGGGTGTAACTAGGTTGTTGATTTTGATTTCGTGAATTATGCCCTTCCAGAACGAGGCATTGCTCATATCAACGATAACAGAATGGAAAACTCCGTCTTTTACAAGCGAATACTGAATTGAACGCTCTGCTTTGCCGTCTCCTCGGACGTTGTCACCGGCGAAGAATGTCAGTTTACCCGAAGGATTGGTTTGAGTATCCGTTGTCGGTAGCATTACCGTGCAGACTACGTATTTATAGACATCTGCCGAAAGATTGAAATCTTGAAGGTTCAGAACTGCGTATGTATCGCTTGGCCCCGCCGAGAGAAGTTTTGCGGCACCGCTGTCGGACACAATCGCCGTCATGTTTCTGTCTGTAAAATAGGAAAAAGAAGAAGCACTTGACAAATCTAAAGTAAAAGGTTCGCCTGAAGCGCCGTTGCGCCGGCGGCAAATGCTTTTTGCCGAATTTTTCAATGTATCTTCGTCATTTGCCAAAATAATCGAATCGATATATAAAACGTCGCCGACAATAGGACTGCCGTCGTATTTGAATTCAAGATACTTCAGGGAATCTTTTGATGCGGGAAGGGAGAATGAGGCGTATGAGTATCCGCTGTCGGTGCTTGCTGTTACGCTTTCACAATATGAAGTTTCGTTGGTTTTGCTTACAAATCCGACCTCGGCTTTTTTCGCGCCTTTCCATATAACGGCGGCAAAAGAGTAATTGCTTGAATCTATGGACGGTATTTTGAAATCGAACGAGGCATCGCTGTCACCCGTTGAGGAAACTGTGAGTTTGACTGCCTTTTCTTCCGCGTCGAATGCTTTTTGAACCGTTGTATTCGACAGATGGGAAGCATCCTCTTTGCCGAGCATGATTTTTATGAGTACGGATATATCTTTTAAACCGATTATTCCGTCTTTGTTCAAGTCAAGAGCGAATCTCACTGCATCGGTTTCCTTTGATATTAAATGGGATTGGATGATTTTCGCATCTTTTGATGTAATAATACCGTCTCCGTTTACATCTCCCGAAAGTATGGGCTCTGACAGGGTGCTTATGTACTGTGCATTGTCTTCGGCTTCAAAGGATACGGAGTAAACAGAAGGGTCTGCAGACTGTATCCCAATAGGCAGTGCGATGATAAAAAGTATCGAGAGCAACAGTGATATTAATCTTTTCATGGCTTATCTCCTTTGAATATGAGCTTCAAATTCGCATTTTCAAACATAGGCATATTCGTTCTCAAACCGCAATGTCCAAACTTATTGTAACATAAATTAAGCTGAAAGGCAAGCGCTTTTGACAAACCGCTTATGCAAAAAAATTGATTAAACGCTTGACAAAAATGGGCTTATCCTGTAATATTTATTTAAGCGTTAAGCGCTGATTTAATACGATTACAAGGAGTCGGATATGGGGAAAATTACATTTATGGGCGCAGGCTCAACGGTTTTTGCAAAGAACGTACTCGGAGACGTAATGCTTACTCCGTCGCTTCGAGATTTTGAGATATCACTTTACGATATCGACGGTGAGCGCCTTGAAGAATCGTACATTATGGTATGTACACTCAATAAAAACATCAATGAAAACAGAGCAAAGATAAGCAAATATCTCGGCGTTGAAAACAGGAAAGAAGCACTGAAGGATGCCGACTTCGTTATTAATGCAATTCAGGTCGGCGGATACGAGCCTTGTACTGTTACAGACTTTGAGATTCCCAAAAAATACGGCCTTCGTCAGACGATTGCCGATACAACGGGCGTCGGCGGAGTTTTCAGAGCACTTCGCACAATACCTATTGTCAAGGACTTTACCGATGACATGGAAGAGGTATGCCCCAATGCGCTGTTCATTAACTATACGAATCCCATGGCGCCGATTACGGGCTATATAAACAGGTTTACGAATATCAAAGCAGTCGGGCTTTGCCACAGCGTTCAGTACTGTGCAAGACCTCTTCTTGACTATTTGAAGATTCCGTATACGGAACCTATCTTAGACCGCATTGCGGGTATTAACCACATGGGATGGCTTCTTGAGGTCAGAAACTCCGACGGAACGGATCTTTATCCGGAAATACGCCGCCGTGCCGAAGAAATACTCAACGAAGAAGAAAGAAACAAGTACGACTACGTCCGTCTTGAATACATTCGCCGTTTCGGGTACTATGTTACCGAGTCAAGCGAGCATCTTTCCGAATACTCCGATTTCTTCATTAAAGACAAGTATCCCGAACTCATCGAAAAATACAAGATACCTCTCGATGAATATCCGAGACGCTGCGTTGACCAGATTGAGCGTTGGAAATCCGAAAAAGAACATTATTTGAACGGTGAAGCCACGCACACAAGAACAGGGGAATATGCTTCTTACATAATGGAGGCTATGGTCACAAATGTGCCGTATAAAATAGGCGGCAACGTTGTCAACAACGGCGCAATTCCGAACCTTCCCGATGAGGCTTGCGTTGAAGTGGCGTGCCTTGTCGACAATCAAGGCATACAGCCGTGCCGTCAGCCCCCGCTTCCGACAGTTCTTGCCGCACTCAATATGACCGAAATAAACGTACACCTTCTCACAATCGAAGCTGCTCTTTCGAAAAAGAAAGAGGATGTATACAGGGCTGTAATGCTCGACCCGCATGCATCCTCGGAGCTTTCGATGGACGATATTATATCAATGTGCGACGAAATGCTTGAACAGCATTACAAAGACGGTTTTATGTCTAAATACAATTAACCGTTTCGTGGTCTCGGAATTCAGTTTTCCGAGACCTCTTTTCTTTTTCTTCGGCGTACACGGTTTATATGTCTTTCGAAATCGCCGTTTGATATTATTTCCGCCATTACAAGCTGAATAAACGTTGAAACGGTACAGGAGTAGAAACCGACCTTTTCATCAAAGTCTTTCAGAAGATGCTTCGGCAGTACGGCATAGCCCACGCGCAGAGATGGAGAGACGGTTTTGGAAAAACTGTTCATGTAGATAACGTTGTCACTACCCGAGAGCGAAAAGAGTGTTTCTTCCGATTTTTTCGATGCGGAAAATTCCGATTCATAGTCATCTTCGATTATAAACCTTCCGCTTTTCGATGCCCACTTTATGTATTCATGACGTTTGGATGCCGAAGAGGTGATTCCCGACGGAAAACTTCTGTACGGAGTTATATGAAGAACGTCGGCGCGGCATTTTTCAAGAGCCGCACTCTCAATTCCGCCTTTTCCGAGAGGGAGCATTTCACATTCGACACCTGCCGAAAAATAAACCTGCGCTATTTTGTTGTATGACGGAAACTCTGCGGCGTACAGTTTGTCTCTGCCGAGTATTTCCACTGTCAGTCCATACAGATATTCGGAGCCTGAACCTATTACAATTTGTTCGGCATTTGCCGAAATATCTCTGTTCCGCTCAAGATAATCCGCAACGGCACACCGAAGTTCGCTTATTCCTTTGTTCGGCGAACGTTCGAGAATGCTTTCGCCGTAATCGTTGATTACTTTCCGCATTGCCTTTGAAAGAACCGATACGGGAAACGATGTTTCTTCGCCGCCGACTAAGGGCGAATGGGCGTTTGCGTCAAGAGAATTGCTTTGAATATGATTTTTTACAAATGTAGAATTTGCAAGTGGCGCATATTCCCCGTCGGCACTGAAAACGACATAGTAACCGCTACGTTCTTTTGCTTTTGCGTAACCTTCGTCACATAGGAGTTCATAAGCGTGCTCCACTGTAACGGTGCTTACCGAAAAGGCATCTGCCGCAGTTCTCTTTGACGGGAGCTTTGTCCCGTATTTGTATACTCCGCGAATAATTTTCTCGCGAGTTGCCTCGTAGATTTTTATATAGGAAGGTCTTTTTCTTGCATTTGTTCTTTTTTTGCTCATTTGGTTATATAAAATTCTCCCGCTTTGTGTTTTTTATATGTCCAATAGTATTGTATACCGATATTACGCAAAATGCAAGAACGATTTTGAAAACGGACAGATACGGCCGAGAAGTGTCTTGAAGGTTTTGAGTTTTGCTGCGTTCGAGCGAGGCTGTGATGGCGGTTTTGACGGTTTTTCAACCTGCCGGTTCAAATGTTGAAACTTATTCGTTGTAAAGACAGCAACTTCATATTTTTTGAAAAATCTTGGGCTTCGTTTATTTACAAAAGCGAATAAATGTGATAAAATGGACAATACTGACCGTGAAGTATTCTTCACGGAGGTATAATATGAGTAAGACGCTTATTAAATTCATCGCGGCATCGGCTGTCGGAACGGTTGCGGGGATAATTGTACTTGCTTGCGTTGCGCTTGCTGTCGGCGCCGTGCTTTAAAACGGACGGAGGGGTGTTTTTGAGACTTGATAAATATCTTTCCGATGCGGGCGTTGCGTCAAGAAGTGAAAGCGCAAAAGCAGTGCGGCGAGGCGCGGTCAGTGTTAACGGAGCTGTTGTCAAGAGCCCTTCCGTACATATTGATGAAAATTCCGATACAGTTCTTTTTGCGGGCAAACGGGTTCTCAGAAAAGAGAATATATACATTATGCTCAACAAGCCGAAGGGGTATGTGAGTTCAACCGATGACAAAGAGAAAACGGTAATGGAGCTTCTTTCGGGAGTGCCCGGGCTTAAAAACGTTTTTCCTTGCGGTAGACTTGACAAGGATACAACAGGGCTTCTTCTTATAACGGACAACGGTCCTTTGGCGCACGAGCTTCTGTCACCTTCAAAACATGTGGAAAAGACTTATTATTTTGAAACCGCCGATTGCCTGACTGATGAAATGATACTTAAACTGAATACGGGTGTCGACATAGGTCACCATATAAGCAGGTCCGAGAAAACGGAGAAAATCGGGGAGAAAAGCGGTAAGATCACCGTGACCGAAGGAAAATTTCATCAAATTAAAAGAATGTTCCATGCTGTAGGTACCGAAATATGCGAACTCGAAAGGATATCTTTCGGACCGCTGGTACTTGACGAAAAACTCGAAAGAGGTTCGTGGAGATACCTTACGGACAGTGAGGAACGGGCGCTTTTGGATACAAAAACAAAGCGGTAATCTAATGACATTAATCGAAACGGCAACACGCCAAGCGGAGGAAATATGGATATTATCAAAACACTTTCGGAGGAACTGAAGGTTGCTCAAAGCCAAATTGAAAGTGCGGTTAAACTTCTTGATGAAGGGAATACGGTGCCTTTTATCGCAAGATACAGAAAAGAGGTAACGGGCGGTCTTGATGACGAAGTATTGAGAGCGCTTACGGACAGACTTACATATTTGAGAAATCTCGAAGCGAGAAAAGAAGAAGTCAAAAGCCTGATTGACGCTCAGGAAAAACTGACAGATGAGATTTCATCGGCAATCGATGCCGCATCTACCCTGACCGAAGTGGACGATATTTACAGGCCGTTCAGACCGAAGAGAAAAACAAGAGCATCGGTTGCAAAGGAAAGAGGACTTGAACCTTTAGCGGAGCTTATC
>CAZCSZ010000020.1:0-9520 GCA_964501305.1 uncultured Ruminococcus sp. | reverse complement strand
TATGTTATCCACGGAAAAGTCGAAACAACCCTCTTGCAAGGCAACACTGCAGCCGTCTTCAAGAGAAACAATCGGTGCAAACTCACAGACCGTGTCTTTGTCGGTAACCGAAACAGACACATTGGAATATGAATCACTGAAATTACACTTAACAGCGACGGGTTCACCGGGTTCTCCTTCAAATATGAGCTCGTCTTTATTTACTTCAAGCTCACCTTCATCCGAAATAGCAGCGGGGAAAACGGTGATAACTCCGTTTGCACTTGCAGGCACAAGCAAAAACAGCTGATTTCCGCTGCAGGCTACGACTTTTGTGCCGCTCAAAAACGGATATTCTTCAACCGTTTCACTGTGGCTTAGATATATCTCCGTATTCTCTTTGGAAAGCTCATAGTCAACGTAGTCTACAAACGCAATACCCACAGCACAATCGGCATCTTTAATCTTATTTCTCAATGCGGCAAGTTCGGATAGTTCCTCGGCGCCTTCGCTTTCGAGGCCCGATGCTTCGACTGCATCCGTAACCCCGTCTGTACTCACTGTTTCGGTATCCGTCGAATTGTTACCGATACTCGGTTCTTTGTTAACGGTCAAAGTACATCCCACCAAAACCGCAAGGCACAGCGCAAAGGCCGTAATAATAATCAATAAGTGTTTAATATTCATAGTTGCTACCTCTTTTGTCGACAGTTCAAAATCATGACGAAAGGTCCGTATCTCCGTTTTCACGGGATAAATCCGTCAAATGCACCGTTTGCTCGGCGCATTTAAAAGCATATGTATTCCTTACCGTTTAGGCGAGAATGCCATAATTGTACTTGTGTTTTAATAATTATTATGCATTTCTTTTAATTTGTCACCCCCAAAAAACGCCGAATTGAGGGGGTTGGTGCAAAATAATTTAAAAATTCTTTTGAATTACTTGCTTTCAAATATAATCGGACAAGTTAAAGCAAACAAATCGGCTTTACTAACATAAATAGGATTATTTCTCGTCGCTTGCGCCCTCAGCTGAAATGGATGAATTAAACCCTTATAATATAGCATATCACGCAGACGAAAACGAATCTCAAAGTGCAAAACCGCACACCGTCAAATCAAAAAGGTCTGTGAATGTCGATGAGGCGCCGGTTTTTATAACGTTAATCCTCCGTAAATGACATTGAATTCTGTCGGGCCGTCACATAACCTGCGGGATATCCTCAGCCATCAGTCATCGGAGACTGACGTTGCCCGTGTTCAACCAAGGCATTTTGAACAGACCGTACATATTCTCTGTCTTTCGGAAACTCAGACGACCTCTTTTGAGGGTAACACAAGCCCTCTTTTTCCAAAATATACCGAACCAAGAGCACATTGCGTTGTCTTGTCGCTTCATTGCTCTTTTCAGCCGACCACAGCACCCATCCGTTTTGAGCGAAGGTCAAAGCCTCCCTCGTCGGAGCTCTTTTGCCTTTAATTTGCGCTATCCTATACTGTTCACGAACTCTTGCTTCTCTGATGTCACCATCCGTAACATTTCCGTTAAGCGGGATATCCTCAAGATCACATCCTATGTATTCACACAGCTTCTCGGCACTGACGCCCATCAGAGCTCTATATTCCAAATCAGATAGGGATTCATATATCTCATGAATATCAGACGGTCTGTCTTCTTTTCTGTTGTAGAGCGGAACGGCATACTTCTCACTTTTAACAACATCAACTGTGCGGCGCAGACCCGAATAACCGCTCCACATATTCTCGCTGACTTCGTAGCCCGCGCGGCTGAACTCTTTCATCAGGCCTTGCAGCCTGATCTCATTATTCTCGGCTATCTTTCTCTCCTTCTTCTTCGAGAAAAAACCGTTTTTTCTGTCTGTAACCTTAACAATTATAATCCCTTCAACTACCCACAGCGGTATTATAAGAACGCCGGCCCATCGGGGCGGATTCTCTCCCGCAAAAAACAAAAGCAATACAGCAGGCAAAAACACCAAAGTAAGTACCGCGAGAATCGACAAAGTCGTCTCGGTTTCTTCTTTAAGACCCCGGTGGATTATGTAAACTATTCCAATTAATATCCAAATAATACAGCTCAGTATTTCCAAGCTATTCCTCCTTAAACCGCACAGCGCATTATCGGTAAGTCCGCACAACCGCCGTAAACGCCCTGTTTCTTGTATAACAAATGCTTGCTTGCAAGGGCATTTTTACGAGGCCGTCAATGATGCGTGATGCGCGAAGCACATAAAGCCGAAGGCTTTGAGAAGGCTTACCTTGTAAGCCTTTACGCATCTATTATACCACATTCCAATATCTTTTACAACAAACCTTAGCTAGTTTTATGCCTTCTTGCTTAGCTGCGGTTCACGCGAACAGTTATTATTAAATTGAAACAGCAAAAATAGATTTACATCTTACTGTTAAAAACGCCTTGCCGCCACAGAGAGCGTCTTCTCTGCGGCGGCAAGGTAGAATTATGATAGAATATTTGCCCGGGTCTTATACGGTTTTTATTGTTCACTGCGGGTTTGATTTCAAAAACAAATCTTCGTTACTGTTATATTAATAATTGTCTGCGTAAATTTCGAAGAATGCCTTAGGGTGAGCGCAAACAGGGCAGACCTCGGATGCCTTCTTACCGATTACAATATGGCCGCAGTTGCGGCATTCCCAAACCTTGACTGAGCTCTTCTCGAAAACCTCGAGCGTTTCAACGTTATGAAGAAGCGCTCTGTATCTTTCCTCGTGATGCTTTTCCACGGCGGCCACCATTCGAAATTTTGCGGCAAGTGCGTTAAATCCTTCTTCCTCCGCCGTCCTTGCAAACTCCTCGTACATTTCTGTCCATTCATAGTTTTCGTTTGAGGCGGCTGTTTCAAGATTATCTGCCGTATCACCTACAAGATTCAGTTCTTTGAACCAAAGCTTTGCGTGTTCCTTCTCGTTTTCCGCCGTCTTTAAGAAGAGAGCGGCAATTTGTTCGTAGCCTTCTTTTTTTGCAGTTGATGCATATATAGTATACTTTGTTCTCGCCATGCTCTCGCCGGAATATGCCGCGGCAAGGTTGTCTGCAGTTTTTGTCCCTACATACTGATTCTTAACGGCTTCAAAATTTCCGTTGTTCTTTTTGCACTCGGGACACATAACATCCGCTCCGTCCTCAATCTTAAATATTTTCTTGCAGTTATTGCATTTGTAATATCTCATTTTGCTCTCCTTTTCTTTTTTCTGCCAATTTAGTATATAGCGGTTTTGTTATAAAATATACCGAAACGAGCACACTTTTCAAAAACATTTGGAGAGTTTTAGGATTGACTGCCTTTCGTGTTTATTCACAAAACCGCCGAAGGCATGCCTTCGGCGGTCGAAATTCGAGATATTCAACAAATCAGTTCATTTGAGGTGCTATTAATATTTCTGATTCAAAGAGAAGAAGTGTCCGCTTTGAATTTCTTACGTCTGTCGTTTGTAAATATACCCTCAAGCCTTTTCATACCGAACCGCTTTTCAAACCATATGCATTTACAAAGGAAAGCGTAGTATACATTTAAACCGCACCCGAACATTGTTTCAAAGTTTCCCTGCCCCTTTGCAAGGATCAAATCGGCATTATTGAGCAACGTTCTTGCACTGTCGGAAATATCGGGAAGATATGTGCCTGCAATGGCACTGCCGTTTTCCTCTATCGGAGCATACTTATCAATGCCGACAAAAGCCGCATCCTCGGCGGTTGCATCGTTAAGCACAGGATATCCTCTGACAAGAACAGTCAAGTCAAGCTTAGGATAAAGCCGCCTGAGTGTTCTGACAAGTATCTTGTCAAACACTATTTCTCCGCAATTGTCGGTTATTAAAACCGCTCTATCGGCCTTTTCCATTTCGCTCTTGAAAACAGCATATTCCGCGGGATCCAAACAATCGTCGGGAGCTGAGGAAATAAGACTGTCAAGTTCTGAATCTTCGACCGACGACAGTGCCCCGAAATCGATGTAATTGCCTATCCTAGAATATTTCAGCGCGCAAAGAAGACTGTCTTCGGAATATGTTACAATATTATATATTTCCTCTTCTCTTTCGAGAATCATTTCGTTATATTTCCTTTTCACGCTGTCGAAGCACCGGAGACTACCGAAGTATTCCTTAAACAGCTTGTCCATGCGTTCGACGGCTACCGGAGATGCCGCTCCTTTTTCCATGTTTGTGAGAATGTTGAAAACCTCTTTCATATACAGAGCTTTTTTCTCTTCGTCATCGTATTCGTTGAGCATTCGAAGCTGTCTTGTAACGAGACAGCTCATACAGTCGGCACTGAGCATTATTAAATCCTTTCTGTTAATCGTTTTTCGGTTTTAAGCGAAGTTCCACGGTGTCTCCGACAGTGCGGCAAAGCGAGTAGCCTGCGAAATCCGCGCTCCGCCTGTCATTCTCATATACCTCACCGATTTTGTCGGTTATGCTGCCAAATTCATCGGAGTGATATCTGAAAACAGAGATATACGGTTTTTTGAACGCGGACTTTACGGCCTTGGCTATACTTTCATCTGCGTTGAAAGACAAACCTTTCATTGAGTAATAGTCAATACCTTCCGCTGCACACACAGGCACACCGTATACCGTATTTGAATGACTTTCGAACATAGCCCTATCACTCACGTTCAAAAAATCGTGTCGTGTAAAACCGTCTCTTGAAAGTGAGTTGTCGTATGTAACATCAACCGAACTGTATTCACCACCGATATTCACCGTATTCCACATGTGTCTCTCTTTTTCCTTGACCTTGGAACCCGCAGGAGATGCAAAGCCCACGGTGCATATACAATCGATTTGTGCCGCATCGCACATGAGCTTAAAGAGCTTTGACATCCCCTCACACACGCCGATTCCATGGCATAAAGGTCCTGTTACTTCGTGAGAATACTGTTTTTTAAGCCTGTCATACACAACGTTTTCAACAATATAATCGTGAATGAACACTTCTTTTTCAAAGCAATTGCCGTCAGGCATGCACGACATGACTCTTTCAAGCCTCTTTTTGACCGTCGAAAGAGTGTTTGTATATTCCTTTTTCTTCATAACATAATGCGGCATTATACGTGCGCTCTCGGCGCCCGCTGTTTTCGAAATTCGTATGGCATCGGTGTTAAAAAGAAGCGGATTATCAAGCTTTATGAAAGTATGGATATCTGACAGCCTTTGAGTATACAGAGAGGGGACTGTCATTTCGGATTTCATATTCGATATCCCGTACTCCAATATATCATATACCGTTCTATCCGCCTTTGAAAGCTTTGAACGGTAATAACGGAATAAATTCATCAAAATGCCCAGTTTCCGTTTTTGAATATTTCTATTCTTCCGCCGTCTTTTGTTACGCCGATTATATCAAGGTCATCGGTGCCTATCATAAAGTCCTCGTGTATCATGGAATCGTTTATACCCATTTCACGGCACTCCTCAAGAGAATAACTGTCGTAATCTTTTATGCAGTTTGAAAATCCCATGCCGAGAGCAAGGTGACATGCGGCATTTTCGTCAAAAAGAGTGTTGTAAAAGATAAGTCCGGATTCCGCTATGGGAGATTTTTGAGGAACAAGAGCACATTCGCCGAGCATAGCGGATCCCTTGTCCATTGAAATCAGCTTTTTGAGAAGCTCCTCACCTTTTTCCGCATGAACCTCAACGGCTCTTCCACCCTCAAACTTTACGGAAAAGTTCTCGATAAGTTCACCTCTGTATGATAGGGGTTTTGAAGAATATACAATTCCTTCGGCGCACCCTGCCTTCGGTGAAGTAAATACCTCTTCGCTTGGAATGTTCGGGTTGAAAAATTCGCCCGAAAGAGTATATTCGCCACCTCCCATGAACAGTGCGTTCTCTATAAGTCCGACTTTAAGATCAGTTCCGTTTGACGCTTTATACTCAAGGCTCTCAAGACCTAAAGAATTCAGATACTCACACCGTTTTGATAAGTCAGCATTGTGTCTATCCCATGCTGAAACAGGGTCTTTGTCGGCTCTCGAAGTGAACAGAATTGCTTCCCACAGCTTTTCAATCGCTGTTTTTCGGGAAAGAGACGGGAACATTTTCTTTGCCCACGCCGCGCCGGGAACAGCGGCAATACACCACTTGTATTTGTTTTCCATCTTATCTCTTATGGGTTTGATAACTTTGGAACGGGCTATTATTGCCTTTGCATTCTTTTCTTGGTCTATACCCTTTTGTCCGTCGGGGTCCTCGCTTACAAGATAAATCATTGCGGGAAGCTTTTCAAGACGCCAATTCCATTTTTCCACCTCCCACTTTTCGAGTGTCGAAAGTGTTTTGAGACTTCTGTTTTTAATGTGAATCTTAGACAGAGGGTCGTGACTCCATTCAACCTCAACCTTGGCAGCCCCCTCTTTATAACACTCTTTTACAAGCATCTCCACAAATTCGGGTTGGTCAAGTTCGGCGCAGATTACGACAAGGTCGCCTTTTTTAACTGAGACTCCCTTTGAGGCAATAAGTGATGCGTATTTTTTCAGTGCTGTTTTCTTCATATTGCTGTTTCCTTTACTTGATATCACTTTCCTCCGGAAGTTTGCTTTTTTCGACAAGCAATATTTCCGGATGGAATGTTCTGTTTATCTTGTAGTCAAGATAATCATCGTCAACCCTTGACAAAGTACCTTTTAAAATGGCGTATTCTTCAAGCGAATACTTAATCTCTCTAACATTTTCAAGAGCAAAGCGTCTCGTCGGCGTCTCGTCGAGTACGAGAAGATACTCTCCACGGTCAAAAAACAGTTTCATCGTACGTACAAAAGGTGTTTCGACAAAAGAGAGCCTTATCTTAAGCACATTTATCCCGTCTTCGTCGGTTCCGAATCCCCCGCTGACGGCTACTCTGAACACAGAACCGTCGAAATTCATATTTACATTAACCGGCTTTGTAAATCCAACGGGAAAACGGTGAATTGCGCCTTTTTCTCTATATACAACATAGAATTTCCCGCTTATAATATCAAAACCGACAGATTTGGTGCCTTTTGTGTAGTTGTTATTTACGACTTGAAGTCCAAGCGGCATAATGCCTGCAGAAGCCGCACTTTGCGACACAGGAAACAGCTCAAGCCCACAGAGAACGTTGCATCCTTCGGGGAGGGCCGACTCCACTTTGCCGAAGCCTATCCTTTGAGACTCGGCATAGGAAAGTAAATTACAGTATGCCTCAGCATTGTCCGGAAGGGGTGTGCGTGAAATTCTGCCGTCATTTGTGTCGGAAAAGTATTTTAGCGTTGTCGAGTAGAAATTACTGCCTTGGAATACTTCGTTGTTGGCACAGTTTGATATGACAATTATATCATGATTTCTGAAAGCAAGCATATTCTGCCCGAACATTCCGTTGAAAAGGAATGTATCGGAATCTCTGCCGCACCATATTTGATATCCGTAATCAAATCTGCCCGCATCCTCCGGAGCCTGTGCTTTCGGATAGGTTGCCTCTCTCACCCACTCTGCGGGTATAACCTGTTTTCCCTTGTAGGAACCGCCGTTCAGCATACAAACTCCTATTTTCGCCATGTCCTCCGGCCTTATATAAAGTCCCCACCCGCCTTTTTCTATTCCGTCGGGGCTGGTTTCCCAAAAAACCTCCCCTACTCCGAGAGGGTCAAAAAGCCTATCTCTTAGGTATTCGGTCAGGCTTTGTCCGGATTTGTGTACTACTGCAGCTCCAATCATATAAGTGTTAAGCGAATTGTAGTTGAAAGTCTTTCCGTGTGTACCCTTTAAGGCCGATGAAAGATACCCTTTTTTCCAAGAGTCGCTTACCGTTGCCTCCGCTTCCGCAAACTGAACCGAAGAACACATTATAAGAAGGTCGCGTATTGTAATGTCCTTCATGGTTCTTTTTGAAATTGCAGTCATTTCGTCTTGAAAAACAGTGCTAATCGGTGTATCGAGCTCAAATAAACCCTCGCTTATTGCGAAACCCGCCGCAATAGAAACAAGACTTTTACTTGCAGAAAAAGTCTGCTTCCAAATTTTCATGTTGTGGTCATCAAATGATACCTCAAACACTTTCTTTGAGTTTTTGACTACCATAATATTTTGAATTTCCACGGTTTTGTCACCGCGTAATTCTTTAATGTAATCGAGAAGTAATTCAGATGAAATTCCTTCAGCTTCCGGAGTCGATACTTCAAGCGGAGCTTTATCCTCGACAGGATTGAATTTAGGCTTGACATCGCTCGAAATAAAGGATGTTGTACTGTTTTTAACTTCAGTCAGCTGTTTTAACAGATTGATTACATCGGTTAATGCGTTGATGTTCATTTATGTTCCCCTTTCTTTTCCTGTGCCCGCCGCAACTGTCTCTAAAGTACTATTAGAGCCGCAACGGCAAGGTGTAATACGATTATTAAGGGCAGACCCGCCATGAATTTGAGTTTCTTTGTTTTGTGCCTTATTATGAGCATCGTAACAAGCATAGATACGGCACCGCCAAGCGCACCCATCAGCAGCAAATCGGACTCAGATACTCTTGACCTGTGCTCTTTTGCTCTGATTTTATCCGCGCAGCACACTATGACAGACAGTATAGAAATTGCTGCAAGATAAATCGCAAGAATTACACTCAAAATATCCCTTGCCTCATCGGAAAGATAAATCGGCGGCATTACTTATCACCTCTGTATTTGTCGGCGCAATTCTGCGCCATGGTGTCACATCTTTCGTTGTAGGAATGCCCGGCATGACCTTTAATCCACTTGTAAGTCATTTTGTGACGTGCAACCTCGGAAAGCAACTTTTCCCATAGGTCGGGATTGAGTGCGGGTGATTTGTCGGCCTTTTTCCAGCCTTTCTTTCTCCACGACTCGGCCCATCCTTTTTCAAGACCGTCAATTACATATTTCGAATCGCTGCAGAGAACCACTTCGCACGGTTCCTTCAAGGCAGACAGAGCTTCTATAACAGCGGTAAGCTCCATCCTGTTATTTGTAGTTTCCGCCTCGCCGCCGCAAAGCTCTTTTTCACGTCCGTTGTATACAAGGACAGCTCCCCATCCACCGGGGCCGGGATTGAATTTACATGACCCATCGGTATATACTTCTACTTTTTTCATTATATCCGTCCGTTTTAAAATAAAGTATTAGTGCGATTAGGCAAAGACATCGCGAGATATGTATAAGAAACACGTTCATGCCTACTGTGCCGTTTGCAAAAGCAGAGACGACAATGGACACATAGGCAAATTATCGCGTATCACCGAATATTGGAAAAGACCTGCATCACAAGTCTTTACGCTCTAATTAACCACGAAGCAAAAATGTTTGCTTGCAAGGGCATTTTTGCGAGACCGTCAATGATGTAGCCGTGCGATGCACGGATTCGGCGTAAGCCGATGAAGTTGCGAGAGCAACTTGCTACGTCTATTATACCACATTCTCTCCGCCTTTACAACCCGAAGGCGTGTTAATAATCTTATTTTGATGAATAAAACAGCCCAAAACCCTCAAAGACGGTCGAATAAAAAGGATGTGTTTTTGAATTT
>CAZCSZ010000019.1:0-9913 GCA_964501305.1 uncultured Ruminococcus sp. | reverse complement strand
CTTCTCTATAAGCTCTTTGGAAATCGGAATGAACGACATAAGCAAGCTGACGAAGAAGTTGGCCGAAATGCCGAGGGCCTCAAAAATCAGAGATTTGAAGTGGATTCTGCCGTTAATTCCGACGGTTCTGCCGAAGCTCTTCTTTCTTACGATTACGAAGAGGAAAAGAGCAACCGCAGTCAAAACTCCCGTAACGATTGAAATAAGAGCCGTGTGTTCGAAAGTCAGGTTTGTTGCGTATTCCAACGCCGAATCAATTCCCGCACCGATGTTTAACAGAATACACACCATCATAAAAACCACTGTGACTGCAAACTGACACGCTAAGAAGAAAGCAAAATAAGCAATTGCCTTCAAAACGGAGACCGCAACCCCGCCCGCAGTTGAAAATGACGGTGCCGCATTCCCGCACATATTACAGAACTTATTTTCGTCCGAAAAAGTATTCCCGCATTGTTTGCATTTTTTCAAAACATTCACCTCAAAAGTACAGGTCATATATATGATTATATAACATATTGCGGAAAAATTCAATACCGAAAAACAAATTCCGAAGTATTGCCCGAAGAGATTGTATTTTTTCCGAAATACTCTTGCATTGAATGCAAAATGTTGATATACTTAAAACAGCAGTAATTATATATTTAAGGAGACATCTATGAAACTCGGTGTCATTGTTCCTCTTTGGAATTACAGAAAAGAAATGCTCGGTATGAAAGAACTCGGCATTGATACCTGCCAGTTGACTGTTTGGAACGACAGATGCGAACTGACCGAAGAAAAAGCCTTCGAAGTCAAAAGCTTTGCCGAAGAAAACGACATTACCGTAAGTTCGGTGTGGAGAGGCTGGAGCGGACCGCAGGCATGGAACTTCACAGACGGACCTCTCACTCTTGGTATTGTACCCGAAGAATACAGAAAAGAACGCATTGAAGACTTAAAACGCGGAAGCGATTTTACCGAAATGCTCGGCGTCAAGAAGATGATAACTCATATGGGTTTTATACCCGAAAACCCAAAATACCCCGAATATGAACCTGTTGTCGACGCTATACGCGAAATCGCTTCTTACTGCAACGAGAAAGGACAAATGCTCCTTTTCGAAACAGGCCAGGAAACACCGGTTACACTCCTTCGCACCATAGAAAAAGTCGGGACGGGAAACCTCGGTATTAATCTTGACCCCGCCAACCTTATTATGTACGGAAAAGCAAACCCCGTTGATGCTCTCGATGTTTTCGGAAAATATGTAATGGAACTTCACGGCAAAGACGGAATCTATCCGACAAGCGGAGACAACCTCGGCGACGAGGTACCTATCGGAGAGGGCAAGGTGCATTTCGAAGAGCTCATACCCAAGCTCCGACGTGTGGGATTTGACGGCATTATCGTTATAGAACGAGAAATATCCGGAGAACAGCAAATAGCCGATATCAAAAAGGCTAAGGAAATACTTCATAAAATCATAGAAGAGGTGGAAAAATGTTGAAAGTAGCTGTTGTCGGCGTCGGCAATATGGGCGCCACTCATCTTGTATGCCACAAAAAATCCGAATATGTAACTCCCGTTGCGGCAGTTGATATCTACGAGGATACGGCAAAAAACATAATCAAAAATATAGGTCTTGATATCCCCGTTTACACCGATATTGAGACTATGATAAAGGAAACATCTCCCGACCTTGTCGATATAGTGACACCTACTTACTCGCACAAGGACCTTGCAATAAAAGCAATGGTGCTCGGATGTCATGTGCTGTGCGAAAAACCGATGGCGCTTACGGTCGAAGACTGCAACGAAATGATTGAAACCTCAAAGAAAACCGGCAAAAGATTCATGACAGCTCACGTTGTCAGATTTTCCGCTCCGTACATGTATCTCAAGTACACAATCGAAAATGGCAGGCTCGGAAAACTTCTGCGTCTTAGCATGTCAAGGAATTCCGGAGTTCCTCTTTGGAGCCGTGACAGCTGGATGCTGAACGCCGAAAAAAGCGGCGGAGAGCTTATCGACCTTTCAATCCACGACATAGACTTTGTCAGTCACGTCCTGGGAAAGCCCGACGAAATAAGTGCATTCCATCACTCAATGAAGGAAAAAACCGAGTTTTCCACGGTCAATTTCATATACGGTGATGCATCCGTAAGTATCGAGGGCGGTTGGTATGCGGCTCAAATACCTTTTAAATCGAGCTTTACGGCTTATTTCGAAAAAGGCGTTGTCGACTTCAACGGAAGCGCTACTCTCGAGAACGGCAAGGCAGTGGAACTCGGTGAAGAGAACGAAGCCGTCCTGTTAAACGGGAAAGCGTATTCAACAGATGATCCCTACAGAAAAGAGATAGAATACTTCGTCGACTGTATCGAAAACGCCAACGAAACGACAGCGGTCCTTCCCGAAAGCTCGGCTGAGACTGTTGCTCTTTGCATTGAAATTCTCAAAAAGGCGGAAACCTTATGACTGAACTTACCGAAATAAGATACGATTTTTTAAATTTCGAAGCACTTCTCAAATTTCCCATAGATGCGGTTTCCTCCCTTGCACAGGATTTTGACCGTATTGCCGAAAACGAGCACGCCCTCGGGCTCTTTCTTAATACGGTAAAATTGTACCGTGACAGAAGAATATTTAATATGAACGGCGTGTCCGCTGCAGCACGCAGTGTAGCCTCGGAATGTGAAGTGCACAAATACTCATCGGCGCTCATTTTCTACATGTGCTGCGCTATGTATTCTTTTCCCGTCTTTGAAGAAAAGGGCCTTTCAAGAGAAGAATGGCTTGACTCAATGGCGGACTATCGCTGTAAGCTTTACGAATGTTACGGCAGATATAAAGTATGGGGTACATTTGTAGACTGGTTTGAAAAATGGTACACGGGGGACAGAACGACTTACGGAAGATTTGCTTTTGAAGTAATCCCCTGTCCCGTTGAATTTAAAGAGCAAGGCTTTAACGTCGAGAAAGGTCAAAAGGTTATAGAGACACACATCCTCAATAACAAAGAAAAACCTTTTGATGAGACGGCCTGGAAAGCGGCATTCCGCCGTGCAGCGGCTTATTTTTCCGACAAACTCGACGGAACATCTCCCGTATTCTTCGCTTATTCGTGGATTTTGTTCCCGAAAAACCGAGAACTTCTTCCCGAAAACTCAAACATTGTGAAATTTATGTCGGAATACACGACCGGCATGACCACTCCGACAAGAAATGACCTTTGGAGAATTTTCAATATTGAGGACTGCAATACCGATCCCTCTCTCTTCGAAGAGGATACGTCGCTTAGAAGAGCATATAAACAATTCATGCTTGACGGCGGAGAACCCGCATGTACAATGGGCTTCAAGCACGCAGACAATTTATAAATTCCAAATAATCAAAGCACCTTTTTTCGGTTGCAGAACGGAGACAAAATGAAAATTATACCCACCCCCAAAAAAATTACGCTCGGCAAAGGCTCACTTGACCTTTGCGAAATTGAAATTGCCGTAAAGTACGGTACCGATTCCCGTCTTGCGAAAAATGCAGTCGTTTTGAAAAACGAAATAGAAGCGGCTTGCGGTTCCGTATGCAAAACGGGCGCCTGCTTCTCAAAGCCCGACGGAAAATGCATTTACATTGACGCCGCAGACGAAAATGAGGAATACAAGCTCACCGTAACCGAGAACTCCGTTGTGATTTGCGGCGGCAATGCCGCAGGCGCATTCGATGGAATTCAAACTTTAAGGCAGATGATTAAAGAATACGGTAAAACTCTCCCCGTATGTGAAATCGAAGATAAACCCGACTTTGCCGAACGAGGTTTTTATCACGATATTACAAGAGGAAAAGTTCCGACCCTTCAATCTCTCAAAGACATTGCAAATCAGCTTTCATACTTTAAAATAAATGAGCTTCAGCTTTATGTGGAGGATGCATTCGATTTTGCCGAGTTTGACGGCATTATAGAAAAAACAGAGTGTCTTACCGCCGAAGAAATAACGGAGCTTGACACCTACTGTTACGACCGTTTCATCGAACTTGTTCCGTCTCTTTCGACTTTCGGCCATCTCTACAGACTTCTTCAAAGCGATAAGTATAAGCATCTTTGTGAATACGAGGATTGGAAGCCGTATCAGATTTATTGGATTGAGAAAATGGCTCACCATACAATCGATGTTTCCAACCCGGAAAGCATAGAGCTTATAAAGAGCATGATAGACCAATATATTCCTCTTTTCAGAAGCGACAAATTCAACATTTGCTGTGATGAAACCTTCGACCTCTGCAAGGGAAGAAATGCGGGTAAAGACGAAGGTGAAGAATACTTCAAATTTGTATCTAAAATAATTGCTCATGTAAAATCTTACGGAAAGACAGTTCAAATGTGGGGGGACATTGTACTTCACCATCCCGAAAAAATGTCTCTTCTCCCGTCCGACACCGTAATGCTCAACTGGAATTACGAGAAAGCGGCAAATGAAAAGAACGTAAAGACATTTGCGGCAAGCGGTATGAAGCAGGTTGTATGCCCCGGATGTTCCTCGTGGAACAGATTTGTCGAAGAACTTGATCGCTCTGTCGGAAATATTACAAGTCTCGCAAAATACGGCTTTGAAAACGGAGCATACGGTCTTATCAATACAAACTGGGGTGATTTCGGTGACATTTGCCCATGGAGCGCCAGAATGTACGGCATGCTCATCGGTGCCGAGAAATCATGGAATCCCGTCGGAACGGTTGACGAAAAATTTGAACTTGCTGCATCCTCCCTTCTTTATAACTGCGACAGCACCAATGTTGTAAAGCTGATATACGATCTCGGTCAGGCGGAACGTTCCTGCGACTGGATGCTCTTCGTATATTGGTACAGCGCAAACACAAAGGAAGGAAGAAAGACTACTCTCGAAGTTGACAACGACAAATGCCTTGCCAACATTAAAGAAGCCGAAAGAATAGCAGATGAATTCAAAAAACATCTTGATATTACCTCAGTAATTTACAACGACCTTGCGCTTTCGGCAAGAGCCGTCAAATTCATGAACAAAGTTCACCTTATGATAAACGGCAACGCCGATTATCAAAACAGAGCCGCTCTCAAGAGCGAGATTTCCGCATGGTTTGAAGAATATAAAGCCGCATGGCTTCGTGACAACAAAGTAAGTCAAATTGAACGCATAGGTCAATTTCTTGACTCGGTAACCGACTTATTTTAAACCAACTTCTAATTATTTATATTTATATCGGAGGCTAAAATGGATATTAAAAAAGTGCTTGAAGATATTCAAAGCGACAGAGTTAAAAAAATCATATTGGATACGGATACTAACAATGAAGTTGACGACCAGTTTGCAATAGCTTACGCACTCGGTACGGACAAGGTCGACCTTCTCTCAATTAACGCAGCTCCTTTTCACAATCAGAACTCTTCCTCTTTTGCCGACGGCATGGAAAAGAGCTACAATGAAATAAAGAGAGTCCTTGCGGCATACAGCGACGACTGCGACATCCCCGTTTACAGAGGAAACTGTATGCGTCTAAAAGAAGACGGAACAATAGAGGAGAGCGAAGCAACACGCAATATTATTAAAACGGCAATGGAATCCGACGAACCCATATACGTTCTCGGTATCGGTGCATGCACCAATATTTCCGCGGCTATTCTTCTTGAACCTAAAATCATAGAAAAAATTGTCGTAATTTGGCTCGGTGCAACAAGCTACGGCTCCGAAGGAGTTTCAGAATTCAACTTGATTCAGGACTACGGCGCCGCACGTGCGCTTATTGATTCCGGCGTACCCCTTGTACTTTGCCCCGCATGGAATGTAACCTGTGTTCTCTATGCTCTTTTCCCCGAATTCAAGAAAGAACTCGAAGGTCGCAGTCCCATGTGTGAGCTCCTTTGGCAGCTTATAAGAGAATACAGCTACGGTGCGGGAAATCCCGCAGGCTACGGCAGAACAATATGGGACATTGCCGCCGTTGCCATACTCGCTACCCCTTCTTGCGGGGAATACAGAATAGTACCCGCTCCTATTTTTACGGACGACTACAAGTATGCATACGATAACTCAAGACACGAGATGATTTACCTTGAAAAGCTTGACCGCGATGCGGTTTACGCTGATGCTTGGCCGTCAATTCAAAATCTCGAGTGTCACGGAAGATATATTGCAAGATGGTGCGAACCCGAAGAGGAATGATATGAACGAATTGTACTTTTGGGGTTTTGCGGTTTTGATCGGTCTTGCTCTTTTGAAACTCATTCCGGCATCAAGTCTTTCGACTGCCAATAAAAAAATGAGGGAAAAAATCCCCGATCCTCTTCTTGTAACTCTGTATATTCTCTTTTTTGTCTTGATTTTCTCCGCTACCTATATTATCTGCCTTTTGTTCTCTGCGGGTGCGGTACTGAGAAATATACTTACAGGTTCAATTTTGGGAGCTTTTATAGGATTTATTCCTCTCGTTGACAAAAAACACTCCGTATAGTCAGTTCTGTATCGGTCTGTATATTAAAAAGGGGCTTTTCAGCCCCTTTTAATTTATTCTCCCTCAATTTTCGACAGCTTTTTCCTCAGCTTTTTTTGCTTTGATTTTTTCCGCTTCTTCCTCTTCGAGAACTCTGTATGCTACTTTTCCGACAAGCGTTTTCGGCATATCTTCCTTGATTTCGATTTCATACGGCATTGCGTATTTTGCTATGTGCTCCCTGCAGTAATCGAAAAGTTCTTTTATAGTCTCACTGCTTGCGGGTACGCCTTCGGAGAGCTTGACAAATGCTTTAACCTTCTGCATTTTATAAGGATCGGGTACTCCGATTACACAGCTCATCTGCACGAGCTTGTTGGCGTCTAAGATATTTTCAATCTGTCCCGGATAAACGTTATATCCCGACGTTATAATCATTCTCTTTGCTCTGCCTTTAAAATATATGAATCCTTCATTATCCATATATCCGAGGTCGCCCGTGTATACCCATTTCAAACCGTCATCGTGACATCTCAATGTCTGTGCCGTTTCCTCGGGGTGATTCATGTATTCCTTCATAACAGTCGGGCCCGCGAGAAGAATTTCTCCTTCTTCTCCGTAAGGAAGTTCCTTATCTGTACCCGGCTCAACGATTTTAATATACGTATCCGGGAAAGGAACACCTATACTGCCGACTTTGAACATATGCGGCGGAGTAAGACAGCATGCGGTAACCGTTTCGGTTGTTCCGTATCCTTCCCTGACCTGTATTACCGCTTTGTGGTCGTATAAAAACTTGTCAAATTTCTTCTTTAGTTCGACTGAAAGCGAATCGCCACCCGAAAATACTCCTTTGAGACTCGAGAGGTCCGCTTTTTCCATCGAATCGAGCCTCAGTAGTGCTTCATATAGGGTAGGAACTCCCGCAATGAAATTACACTTGTATTTCGTTATCTGCTTTGCGTAACTTTTTGCCGTAAATCTCGGAATTAAAATACATCTCCCACCCTGTGACAACATTGTGTGAATGCATACACCGAGTCCGAATCCGTGAAAGAGAGGCATTGCCGCAAGCATTTTATCTCCGACTCTGAACATCGGATTTGCCGCTATTACCTGTTCACCCAATGCATTGAAATTTTTATTTGTAAGAACTATTCCTTTGGTGTTTCCCGTTGTCCCGCCGGAATAAAGAATAACAGCAGGGTCATCTGCCTTTCTTTCAACTTTATAATTATAGAAGCAGGCTTTTCCGAGCATCATGAACTCTTTCCAGCGTATAATAGGTGCATCCGACGGTATTTTTTGAATTTTTCTTCCTTCGGTAAGCATATACCCGGCTTTTATAGTTTTTGAAAGCTCGTCTTTAACACTTGCTATTATTATATTTACGACCTTGGTATTCTTTCTTATCTTCTCAAACTTTCCGTAAAACTGATCGAGAGTAATTGCAGTTACGCTGTTTGACTCGTTAAGATAGAATTCTATCTCTTTTTCCGCCGACAGCGGATGAATCATATTGGCTATACCGCCTATCAAGTTTACCGCATAAAACATATAAATCGCTTGCGGACAGTTGGGCATTGCGATTGTTACCTTGTCTCCTTCTCTTACTCCGATTGTTTTAAGAGATTTTGCGCACTGTTCAATTTTTGTTATTAGTTTTCTGTAGCTTGTGGACTTTCCCATAAAATCAAATGCTATGTTTTCGGGGTATTCTTCCGCTATTTTTGCTACAGCTTCATACATTGAACCTTCAAAGTATTCAAGATGAAGAGGCACACCTCCGAGATGGTCTGCCCACGGTGTTTTAGCTTTTATCTCATTCATTAATAATTCACCTCTTCATTTAATGCTTTTTCGAGAAGCTCCGGATTCTCGAGAAGCTTCTTTAACAGTCTTACGGTTTTGGAGTAATAATATCCGTCAGCCAATCTTTCGTCGATTGTAAGACCGATATCTACACTCATTCTCATTTCAAATGTTCCGTCTGAGTTATAAAACGGACGAAGTTTCTTTTCTCCTATAGCACAGAATACGGAGTTTGTACCCCAGTTTGTTAAGTGATGATATCCCGAATGAAGTTTTATCGAACCTAAATTCGTTATTACCACCGATGAATAATAAGGGTCTGTCTCTATAAGAGATGACGGAACTTTTCCGTGTCTGTCCAAAATGCATATTATACTTACTATAAATTTTGATACGAATCTCGGCATCTTATTAAACAAGTTCATACTCTCAGTGGATGAATCCGCTTTATCGCTTCTGCATTCCGTAATCTGCCTGTATATTTCCTCTCTTACGGTTTCGAGATTATCGGTTTCTTTCGAATGAATAAAGGCAAGTGCTTCTCCGCCTTTGTCGGAAAATACTTTTTTAACTACGAATGAAGCCGAAACTTCGTTTCTCTGATATGTGTTTTTGTTGGCTATAAACCTGTTCATTTTGGGTCGCAGTGTCAAGACTTTCAATAATGCCGTTACAATAAGCTGAAACAGATTATATTTATACTCGGGGTCGGTACTGTTTTTTTCTTCAAGATATTTTTCTACCGCTGTAAGGTCTATTCTTTCGGATATAAACGCTTCGTTGTCACATCTGTTCGGATAAAGAAGAGGTGTTATAAAGTGCATGGAGTCTATTTCTCTTAAAAAAACTCCGTCTTTTCTGTCGCCCATTCTCTTTTTGTTCTTCATAATATTCACTCTTTCGCAGAAATAACCTAAGATATTCTAAGTATACCACTGTATTTTATTAATTTCAAGTTTTTTTGAACTTTATATACCACAAAAAATAATCGGTATACACATCTTTCGTTCGGTGAATATTATTAATAAACAGTTTAAGGAGCTTATTATGGTTTATTTGAAAATTGCTCTTTCCTCTTTGATTTCCGCCGCGGTTCTTTTTTTTCTTACAAAACTTATCGGCTACAGACAAATAAGCGAAATGTCGGCATTCGATTATGTAAACAGTATAACAATAGGTTCAATTGCTGCCGAAATGTCTTTTGCTACGGGTAAAGAATTCTTTTTCACTTTGGATGCAATGCTTGTTTTCGGACTTATCACCTTTTTTCTTTCAATATTGACGGACAAATCCATTATAATAAGAAGGCTTGTTGAAGGTACTCCCATTATTCTGTTTGAAAACGGAAAGCTTTATTCTTCATCACTCAAAAAAGCTCATATAGATATAAATGAATTCTTGGTCGGTTGCCGTACTTCGGGATATTTTGATTTATCAAAACTCTATTGCGTTATACTTGAAACCAACGGAAAAATGTCCTTTATTCCGAAAGAAGAATTTCGTCCCTCTGTTCCTCTTGATTTTTATATTTCACCCACACAGGAAAAACTTCCTTATACGGTTATAGATGACGGTAAAATTATTAAGGATAATCTTAAAAAGCTGGGTTTTGATGAAAAATACCTGTTTAAAAAAGCAGCAGAGAATAATATCG
>CAZCSZ010000018.1:0-10022 GCA_964501305.1 uncultured Ruminococcus sp. | reverse complement strand
TTGCATTGGAAATTTTTGCGGGGTCATCGTCGGTAAGGACAATATCCGCACAGTCAATTGCAATATCACTGCCGAGCGCTCCCATGGCAATTCCTATATCGGATGCTGCAAGGCACGGCGCGTCATTAATACCGTCTCCCACAAAAGCGGTCACTCCGTTTTTTTTGATTTCGCCGATTTCTCTTGCTTTGTCATCCGGGAGCATACGGTAGTTATAATTTCTTATTGACAGCTTCTTTGCGCACTCCGCAACGGCACACTCTCGGTCACCCGACAGCATATAAACATTAATTCCTTTGTTCTTCAACTTTTTGATTGCGACCTTGGAGCTTTCTTTAATTACGTCGGAAAACGAAATGCTACCTGCGAATACGCCGTTCACGGCAACAAAAATCGATGCACTCTCCGTCCCGTGAGGCATTTCGACCTTGATTTTTTTCATTAGCTTTTCGTTCCCGAGGACTACATTTTTGCCTTCAACGCAGGACTTTATCCCAAGACCCGACAGCTCTTTGATATCCTCGCACTTTGCAAGAGGTTTGCTGTGATTGTCAGTGTAATAGCTGACAAGCGACTGTGCCAACGGGTGGGAAGAGTTGCTTTCAACCGATGCGGCAAGGAAAAAGAGCTCAGAGGCTTCAATTCCGACAGGATCAATGCTTTTTACGTTAAACTCCGATTTTGTAAGAGTGCCCGTTTTGTCAAACACGACATTGTTCGTCTTTGCAAGGAGTTCAAGTGCATCCGAACCCTTAGTTAAGATGCCTTTTTTTGCGGCGGCTCCGATACCGCCGAAATACGACAGAGGAACCGATATTACAAGTGCGCAAGGGCATGAGACAACAAGGAAAATCAGCGCGCGGTGAAGCCATACCGCGAAGTTTCCGACGATTAAAGAAGGAACCGCAGCGGTAATCACCGCCGCTGCAACTACAACGGGAGTGTATATACGTGAAAAAGCGGTAATGAATTTTTCCGATTTTGCCTTTGACGAAGATGCGTTCTCTATCATTTCAACGATTTTCGAAACAGCTGACGTTTCCGAGGTTTTGTCGGCTGTCAAATATACTGCGCCGTCAAGAGCAACGGAACCTGACATTACTTTTTCACCTTTATACACGGGTATCGGAAGGGATTCTCCCGTAAGAGCGGAGGTATCTGCATTGCAACTGCCGGACACTACCGTTCCGTCAACGGGAAAGCGTTCCCCGGCTTTAACGAGAAGTGTATCTCCGATTTTGACCTCAGAGGCAGGTATCACCTTCGGTACAACTCCCTCAATGACGGTTGCATTTTCGGGGATTATTTCCGTCAGATGAGCTATGCTGTCACGGCTTTTTCCGACGGCTATGCTTTCAAAAAGCGAGCCCATTTCGCTGAATATCATAACGAAAACAGCCTCTGGATATTCGCCTATTGCAAACGCTCCCGCAGTTGCCACAGTCATAAGCATGTTCTCACCGAATACTTCACCCGATTTTATGTCGTCGAAACATTTGATTATAACTCCGTATCCCGATACGGCATAAGGAATTAAATACGTTGCCGCTTTCGGAAGAACCGGTAGAGTAAAGAATTTATTCACCGCATATACTGCGGCAAGAAGCAGTGCCGATACGGCAATTGAAATAAGCTTTCTCCTTTGACCTTTATTCATTTTATAATCACCTTGCAATCGGGTTCGACTGACGATACTGTCTTTTGCAGAACGCTCAGCACTTCGCCGTACATATCGTCACTGCACTCTAAAGTGAGTTTCTGTACCAGAAAGTTGACGGATACGTTCTGTACACCGTTTAGTTTTGAAATCTTACGCTCTATTTTTGCGGCGCAGTTTGCACAATCGAGATTTTGAAGTTTAAATGTGTTCCTCACGGTTCTTCTCCCTTTGATTTTATTCACTTATATGCTCAAATCCCTGAGCGAGGATTGAATCAACATGTTCGTCGGCAAGATAATAGAATACGCTCTTTCCCTTGCGACGAGTCCCGACAAGTTTGGCTCTTCTGAGTATGCTCAGCTGATGTGAGACCGCTGAAACAGTCATATTAAGCACTTGAGCTATGTCGCAAACGCACATTTCGGAGAGGGAAATGGTATAGAGAATTTTAATCCTCGTCGAATCTCCGAATATTTTAAACAGCTCGGCAAGGTCGATTAACTTGTTTTCGTCTGCCATCTTTTTGTTGACTTCGTTAACAATATCGGGGTGCGCATGAATATAATCACAACTTGCCGCCTCCTCGTACTGCCTTATAAGCTCATATTCTCTTTCTTCTGACATGGCGTTTACCTCCAACATTTGAATAACTGTTCAACTGTTGTTAGTATATCACATTAAAGACTGTTTGTCAATAGGTTTTGCAATTATTTTTTGTAATTGTTGACTGTCGGTCAAACTTGTGATAGAATGAGAAAGGAAAAGAGTGCATCACGCTGTTTTGCGCACATATTGAAGGAACTTTTGTGGAGGTTACGGTGAAGGATAAAATAAAGAAGCTGTTTGTGAATACTGCAATCGGATTTTTAAGAATTCTTCCTTTAAGAAAAGTAATCGTTTTCGAGAGCAGTCCGGATTTTGCGTGCAACGCTTATCCCGTTTATGCTGAGATTAAGAACAATTCCGGGATTTTGGCGAACTACAGGCTTATGTGGCTTGTTACTGACGGCACCCGTCCTGCGTTTGGAATTGAAGAGAAGGATTTGATTTACGACGACCCGAAAAATTTTTCGGCGATAGTTAAAAATCTATATTACAGAGCATGCGCCGAATGTTTTGTAATGTCAAACAGAGTAAAGAACAAGGTTCGCAAGGGACAACTTTTCATTTTTCTTTGCCACGGAAGCAAGACGAAGAAAACAAAGCATATATATGAAATCGGCGACAAAGTCGACTATGTCCTTTGTCAGTCACACTTTTTTGACAGTGTCATTTGCGATGAGTATAATATCAGTAAGGAAAAGCTTGTATATCTCGGGTATCCGAGGTGTGACGCCCTGTTTGAAAATCATAAGCAGACAAAAGAACTGTTCGATGTCGGATCCGACGAGAAACTGATTATTTGGCTACCGACTTACAGAAAGCACAAGAACGTTTCTGAGCTTAATTCCGGCAGTACGGGACTTCCTCTTATAAAGAGCAGTGCGGATGCAGAATGCCTTGGCAAGTTTCTTTCGGAAAACAATGTGAAGATAATTGTAAAGCCACATCCGGCGGAAGATACTTCATCACTTGCGGAATACAATATACCTTGCTTTTCGGTTGTGACCGATGATGTTCTTGCGGAAAAAGGTATCAGGCTTTATGAGCTTATGTCATGCGCCGATGCACTTATAAGTGACTACTCGTCTGTATTTTACGATTGGCTTCTTTGCGACAGACCGACGGCACTAACCGCAGACGACGAGGATTTATATAAAAAAGAACGGGGATTTGCCCTTGATCTTGATGCACTTTACGGTAAAGCGGCTTGCCGCATCGGAAATGCAGAGGGGCTTTGCGATTTCATAGCCGATGTTGCAAAAGGATATGATATAATGGCAGACGGCCGCCGAGAGGTCAGAGATTTGACCAATATGTACCGTGACGGTAATTCCGCTGTCAGAGTCAGAAAGTTTATAGAAGAAAGGATTAGGGGCTGAGCTCTTTTTCAAGTTGTGTTATGAAGAAGATTATAGGATATACTCAAGGCGCATTCGATATGTTTCACGTCGGTCATTTGAACCTTATCAAAGCCGCCTCCGAAATGTGCGACAGACTGATTGTCGGGGTTAATACCGACGAACTTATAGAGGAATATAAGTTTAAAAAACCTCTGATACCGTTTGAAGAAAGAATGGCGATAGTGGAGGCTTTGAAGGCAGTTGATGCCGTTGTGACCGCCGATACACTCGACAAGGAGATAATGCACCGCAAACTCGGTTTTGACCGCATTTTTATAGGTAGTGATTGGAAGGACAGCAAACGGTGGAAAAAAACAGAAGAATGCATGGCTAAGTACGGTGTGGAGGTTATCTATCTTCAGTACACAGACGGTATCAGCTCGTCAATTTTGAGAGAGAAACTTGCAAAGGACAATGGAAATGACTGAACACGAAAAGAAAAGACTTGACAGAATTAATGAACTTTACGCCAAATCGAAGGGCGAAGGACTTTCCGATGCGGAAAAAGAAGAGCAGAAGAAACTCCGTTCGGAGTATCTTGCCGATTTCAGAAAAGGTTTCAAAGGTATTTTGGACAACACCTATATCAAACGCCCCGACGGCAGTAAGGAACAGCTTGCCAAAAAAGATAAATAATTCCCTGCGGCTCGCCGAATGTCCGACGCCAGAGTGCCCATGTTCATACAATGCCGTCTTGCGGCGGCGTTGTTGAGTGCATATATAAAATCGTCCCGAAACACAGTTTCGGGACGATTTTTGATGGGTGTTTTTTTATATTATTCGGGCTTTCGCTCGTCTCCGAGAAAGAAAACGGCGACTGTTCCGGGCCCGCAGTGAGATGCTATTATAGTGCCTATGTCATATATCGGGATATCCTTGATATTCGGGAATGTTTCAAGAAGCACTGATTTTGTTTTTTCGGCGTCATCAAGGCATCTTGAATGGCAAATAAAGCATTTTCCAGAATACTGAGTACCGCCGACAGCATGACTTGCCATGACGTCGACTGTCGTTTTAATTGCGTTGCTGTGACCTCTGACTTTGCTGTAGGCTATGATTTTGCCTTTGTCGTCAAGCCGCATAATGGGACAGATACCGAGTACAGTGGCAATCATTGCGGTTGCTCCCGACACTCTGCCGCTCCTGCGGAAAAATGAAAGGTCGGTAGAGTAAAACTGATGGTGAATATTCCGACGGTTGTCAGTTACCCATTTTGCACATTCGTCAAGCTCACATCCCGAGTCACGCATATCTGCCGCGTAGTCTACAAGCATTCCGTAACCGGATGAACTGCACATGGAGTCAATAACCGTGATTTTTCTTTCGGGATATTTCTTCTTCATTTCTTCTGCCGCAAGAACCGCATTACCGTATGACTGTGTCATGCCCGTGCCGAAAACTATGTGAAGAAGGTCGCCTTTTTTAAGCTGTTCGTCAAAGAATTCAAGATAGGTGTACTTGTTAAGCTGTGACGTTTGGGGGAGTTTCCCACCGTCAAGCATGGAATAAAACTTCGGCAACGCTTCGGGGTTTCGAAGCATATCGTCAGTGTATACCGCTCCGTCAACGGCGTACGAGTAAAACAGCACGGGAATATCCCTTCCGTCAACGTAAGAAAAAGGGAGGTCAACCGTGGATTCGGCTGATAAAACAAATTTTCTTTCCATGTATGTCTCCTATTGTTTTGTGCTTTTTTCTGCGCCGCCGAGCCCCTCGACTGCATCGATAGGAAGTGAGAAAACCACGCCTTTGGCATCGCTGTGCATGCCGCAACTTTCGCTTATGCATTTCATAAGAGCAAGCTTACTTTCAGCCTTGGAAATTATGAGGACTATCTCCTTTTCTTCGCGACTGCTGAGCCCCCAGAAACCCGCCGCTTCGCCGTTCCCTATTCTGTTACTTTTAATTACGGTGCCGCCTTTTGCGCCGGCTACGCGAACGGATTCCATAACGTCTTCGCTGAAGCCCCGATTGACTACAGCCGCTATCAGTGAGTATTTGTTGTCTGTCATGATTTTAGTGTCCCTTTCACATTGAATATCCGAGTCATCTTCGTTTTCAGCAAGAATTCGAAGCATAAGGTTATTTGCGCCGTTGAGCGGCACGGTAAACGCAACACCGCTGTTGACAGTGTGAAGGCGAAGCTCTTTTCCGATTTTTTTGAGTGTATTGAACGCTGTGTGTTGCGGCATTGCGGCTGTCAGCACACATTTATCTATGCTTCCGAGCCCGAGCATATCCATAATCTCGCTTGATGCAGTTCCTTCTGCGCTGAACCTGTACTGCAAGGGCAGAGGGCTTTTTTTGAAAAATTCCGTTGCTTTATCGGCAAGTTTCGGCGTTGTAATAAGCACAAGCAACCGAAACGAATGCTTTCTTTCGTTGCTTTCCATTACGAATCCTCCTCAAGGTCAATGATTTCGTCACTGTCATCGGGTACTGCCGTGACATTTGTAAGCTTTCTCGTCTTGAATTTATAAACAAGACCCATGAGCTGAACCGTTATAAGCGGAGTCAGTGCAACAAGGGCGACAACTCCGAAGGCATCTGTCATGAGATTTCCTCCCACCGCTTCGCATACGCCTATGCTGAGCGGGAGCAGGAATGTAGACGTCATAGGTCCGCTTGCAACTCCGCCGGAGTCAAAGGCTATACCGACAAAAATGCCGGGTGTAAACCGTGACATAATAAGAGCTATTATGTATCCCGGAATTACAAACCAATAGATCGGAATACCCGTGAGAACACGCACCATTGCAAGACCGACACTGGCGGAAACACCGATTGACATGCATCGGTTCATAAGCTTGACCGAAACGGCGCCGTTGGTGACACTTTCGACCTGATGGTTTAAAACCTGAATTGCGGGCTCGGCTTTAACTATAAAGTAACCGATTAGCATTCCGATTGGTACCAAGACCCATTTAAAAGAGACGTTTCCGAGCTCTTTTCCGAGGTATGCTCCGACGGGCGCAAATCCTATATTCGTACCGCAAAGAAAAAGTACAAGCCCGATGTATGTGTAAGCGAGACCGATTATAAAACGGGCTATTTGCCTTTTGTGATAACGCTTTGTCAAAAGCTGAAATATAACGAACACTGCGGCTATCGGGAACAGAGCAAGAGCTACCTCTTTCGCAACACCGGGTATCCCTTTTGCGAACACCCTTGCGACATCACGTGTCGTTATGACTGTTTCGACATCGGTCAGAGTATAGGATGCTTCGGTCGGCTTATAAAAGCATCCGAGAATGAGCACGGCAAGAATGGGGCCGATGCTTGAAAGAGCTACAAGACCGAAACTGTCGCTTGCCGAGTTTTTATCACTTCGAACCGATGCAAGACCTACGCCGAGAGCCATTATGAACGGTACCGTCATAGGACCTGTTGTAACACCGCCCGAGTCGAAAGCGACGGCTGTAAATTCACCCGGTACGAAGAACGATACTGCAATAAGTATTCCGTAAAATATTATAAGGACTAAAGAAAGATTGATTCTATACCTTATTCGAATCAGAGCAACGGCGAGAAAAATGCCGACTCCGAGTGCTACGGTCAGGATAAGCACCATGTTCGGAACGGAGGGAACTTGATTTGCGAGTATCTGCAAATCGGGTTCGGAAACCGTAATGATAATGCCCATTATAAGTCCGGTTAAAACCACAGCCCCAGAACGCTTCATTTTGGACATTTGAACGCCAACACCTTCACCGAGAGGTGTCATGGCAGTTTCCGCTCCGAGTTGGAAAAAACCCATTCCGAAAATAAGCATCAGTGCGCCTGTAAGGAACATGACTATACTGCCAAGCTCCATCGGAACGAGAAAAACACTTAAAAGGAGAACAATAACGGAAATAGGCAAAACCGCCGAAAGAGATTCCGTGATTTTTTCTTTCAGTTTCTGATTCAATATGTCACCGTCCTTTCAAATTAACAATGTATATAGGTCAGATTAAACCGCAGATAGTACGCAAAATAAGTTGCAAGCGCGACCTACTGTATCTATTCTATCACAAATACGTTCCGATTTCAACCGTTCGGACATAAAAAATCCGCCGAGGTGCCTTCTTTTGAGAAGGAGACCTCGGCGGATTGGACACATAAGAACCCAATCAGTCGGGATATGTAAAATGAGGCGTTTCGGTAAGAGCCTTTTTGTACTTTGCAATATAATATTTGGCCATATCGAGATTTTGCTCCGAATAGTTGCCGCACTGCTCGGGGGATGCACCGGGTATATCACCTTCGTAGGCGAGTATAAAGTCGCACATGCCGAGTATCAAATCCTTTACATCCTCTGCTTCAAGATATCCGAACATTAAAAGATAGCAACCGGTACGGCATCCCATGGGACCGAAGTACACTATGCTGTCTTTTTTCGTGCTGTTTCTCAGGTAAGTTGCCGCCATGTGTTCAATCGTGTGAAGTGCGGGCATATCGGTTACAGGCTCACGGTTCGGCGATGTAAACCTCAAGTCAAACGTTGTTACGGTGCAACCGTTACATGTGTCGCGCCTTGATACGTATAAGCCGGGTATTAAAGTCAAATGGTTTATTTTAAAGCTCTCAATCTGTTCCATGGAAACCTCCGAAGTTGCCGTATAGAATTATATTACAGCATCTTTCGGAAAAAGTCAATAGCAAGACTTGCCGACATCAGCCGCAGTGACAGCAACCGCCGCAGTTTGCAAAATCACTTCTGTCGTATTCTATTCCGCTTCTCTCATAATAATCCGAAATTGCACTTTTAATTGCCTCTTCGGCTAAAACGGAGCAGTGGAGTTTGTGCCCGGGCAACCCGTTAAGTGCTTCTGTCACGGCTTTGTTTGTGAGTTTGAGCGCTTCGCTCAGTGGTTTTCCTTTTATAAGCTCCGTTGCCATGGAACTTGATGCTATAGCGGAACCGCAACCGAACGTTTCAAACTTAACGTCGGCAATTATTCCACCGTCGATTTTAAGGTAAATCTTCATAATATCTCCGCATTTGGCGTTACCTACTTCGCCTACTCCGTCTGCATTCTCAATTATTCCTACATTTCTCGGATTGCGGAAGTGATCCATAACTTTTTCGCTGTAAAGTGCCATTTTTATCTCCTTATTTAATTATATATTCCTTTTTGCCGCTTTCAAGGTCTCTCCAAATCGGTGAGATGCCTCTTAAATATTCAACCGTTTCGGTCACCCCTTTGATGATTTCATCTATTTCTTCGTCTGTGTTGTCAGTGGAAAGAGTCAGTCTCAAAGAGCCGTGAGCTATTTCGTGCGGTCTGCCTATTGCTAGCAAGACGTGACTTGGATCAAGTGAGCCCGATGTACATGCGGAGCCGGATGATGCGCATATTCCTTTGTCATCAAGTAAAAGAAGAAGAGATTCTCCCTCAATTCCTTCAAAACACATATTGACGTTTCCGTCGAGACGTTGTTTGAAGTCACCGTTGATAACTGAGTGCGGAATTGAGGAGAGCCCGTTGGCAAGGCGGTCTCTCATTCTCCTTACATGTGCCCGCTTTTCTTCGATGTTTTCAAGCGATTCTTCAAGCGCCGTTGCCATGCCGACTATTGCAGGAAGGTTTTCGGTACCCGCTCGCTTTCCTCTTTCCTGCGCTCCACCTTCAATCAACGTGTATACTTTAATTCCTTTCTTTACATACAACGCTCCGATTCCTTTCGGCCCGCCGAATTTATGAGCCGACAGCGAGAGCATGTCTATATTTTCTCTTTCGATGTCAACAGGAATATGACCTACCGCCTGTACCGCATCGGTGTGAAAAATGACACCGTGCTTTCTGCATAATTTCCCAATCCGTTCTATCGGCTGAACCGTTCCGATTTCGTTGTTTGCATACATAACGCTTACAAGGCATGTATCGTCACGTATTGCTTTTTCGATACTGCATGGGTCGGTAATTCCGTTTTCCCCGACGTCGACAAGGGTGATTTCAAACCCTTCACTTTCAAGTTTTTTCAGCGTATGAAGTATTGCGTGGTGTTCAATAGCGGTTGATATTATATGTTTTTTGCCTTTTCTCTTGCCGATTTCCGACCCCGTCAGAATTGCCTGATTGTCGGATTCGCTTCCTCCCGATGTGAATATTATCCCGTCTGTCGGGCAATTAAGACATTTCGCAATACGTTCTCTTGCGCTTTGGAGCGCTTCAGCGGCTTTCTGCCCGCTTGAGTGCAAGCTTGACGGGTTTGCGTATACGTTTTCCATGTTGGAAAGCATTGCATCAATTGCCGCTTTGCTCATTTTTGAAGTCGATGCATTGTCTGCGTATATTCTCACGTTGGATACCTCCTATAATAATTACCTACCTTGTCGGCGGGTAATTATTATAGCACGAATTACCTACCTTGTC
>CAZCSZ010000017.1:0-10036 GCA_964501305.1 uncultured Ruminococcus sp. | reverse complement strand
GTCAAAGACCTTCATGTGCATTCTCGCACCGTTAAAACCCGCCGCCATTGCAAGGGAAATATCCTTTTCGAATGCTTCGGCATCCTTCGGCGTGTATATGCCGCCTTCGTAATATCCCTGGTCGAGGACAAGCCTTTGAAAAACGCTTTTGCCGTTTATGAGAACTTTATTTTGAGATACGGAAATATCCCTCATTCCGAAATAAGACACGACAAGGTCGGTGTCGGTGGAAAGAGTTAGGTCGTAAAGGTTGCCGCATCCGACGTCCCATTTTACGCAGTTTGCGATTTCAAGCGAAAACGTAACGCTGTCCCCGATACATTTGACCTCGCGTGAGCATACGGTATCCCCGCCAAATGCCGCCGTTGCACGGAGCGTTTGTGTGCACGGAGTACCGCCGAAATATACGGTTGCATGAAGAACTCCGTTTTCGGCATCGGGGATAAGTTTAACTCTTTTAATGTAAGTATCGGGCACGTTCTCGAGCCACACAGACTGCCAAATTCCCGTGCAACGTGTGTACAGGCAATTATAAGGGGCGAACCTCGTTGACTGTTTTCCCGACGGCTGCAGAGGGTCTCTGACATTGTTTTCAACGTAGACCGTAAGTGTATTCTCGCCGTCGGCGCAGTAATTTGTTATATCAAATTCAAAAGGAGTGTATCCTCCGACGTGAGTGCCGACTTTTCGGGAATTTATATAGACTGTAGCATGGTGGTTTACCGCTCCGAAGTGTATAAGAATGCGCTCACCCGACTTTTTTTGAATGGTGAACAGCCTTTTATACCATGCTCCTTCGATGAAATCGGTAAAACAAACTCCCGACAGCTCCGACTCCGGAACGAACGGAACCGTGATTTTGCCGTTTAAATGTTCGGCGTTTTGGAGCCCGCGCTCCGTGCCGCTTTTACAAAGGTCAAGCTCAAACTCCCATTCTCCGTTGAGGCATTGCCATGTATCTTCATCCCGCATAAGCTGCGGTCTCGGGTATTCATTTCTCGGTAATGTACTGTAATCCATTTTTACCTCCGCTATCGGTGCTTTAGTAAGTAAAATATAACACAGCCGCCCTGCGAAGTCAACAAAAACCGCCTTAAATTTTAAAATACCGTTGAAATCACCCGCTTAAAATGGTATACTGTATATGTAATAATATACTGCAGGAGCATACAATGGACAGATTTACCGAAGCCGAACTTGAGATAAACCGCTTGAGACGTGAGCTTGAATACCATTCCAAACTCTATTACGAAAACGATGCACCCGAAATATCGGATTACGAATACGATATGATGTTCGAGAGGGTAAAGGAAATCGAGAAGGAATTTCCGTCGCTTGACAGGCCCGACAGCCCGACACACCGTGTCGGCGGCAAGGCGCAGACCAAGTTTGCGCCCGTCAGTCACCGTGTAAAACTCGGCAGTCTTTCCGATGTATTCGGCCTTGACGAGGTTGCAAACTTTGTCGAAAAGGCAAAAGAACGGCTTGCACAGCTCGGCGAGGACGAAGTGCTCTTTACGGTAGAACCTAAAATCGACGGGTTGTCTGTTTCTCTTCAATACGAAAACGGAAAGTTGCAAGTCGGTGCAACGAGAGGGGACGGCTCTGTCGGAGAGAATATAACCGACAACATTATGACAATCAAAACCGTGCCGCATGAAATCGGTGTATCGAAAACGCTTTGCGTCAGAGGCGAGGTCTATATGCCCCGCGACGTTTTCGAAAGGCTCAATTCGGAGAAGATTTCAAAGGGGGAAAAGCCGTGGGCGAACCCCAGAAACGCCGCCGCGGGGTCACTTCGTCAAATAGACAGTGCGGACGTCGAGAAGAGAGGCCTCGGCATTTTCGTATTCAATTTTCAGTACGGAACACTCGGAGATAATTCGGAAAAGCCCGCAACTCACGCTCAGAGCATATCGGAAATAGCAAAACTCGGTTTCCCCGTAATAGATATATTGACGCTGACGGGGGACGGTAAAGAAATATGCAATGCCATAGAGGCGCTCGGAGAAAAACGGGATGTTCTCCCTTACGATATCGACGGCGCCGTCGTAAAAGTCAACGACCTTCGTCAAAGAGAGCTTCTCGGAGAAAATACGAGTACTCCGAAGTGGGCGGTTGCGTTCAAGTATCCGCCGAAAGAGAAGGAGACAAAACTTTTGGATATTACCCTTCAGGTGGGCAGAACGGGGGCTGTAACTCCGACAGCGGAGCTTGAACCCATTCGGCTTGCAGGCACTCTCGTATCACGTGCGACACTTCACAATTTCGATATAGTGAGGGAGAAGGACATAAGAATAGGAGACACCGTCACGGTGCGTAAAGCGGGGGATATAATACCCGAAATCGTCTCATCTAAAGCAGAAAAAAGAGACGGCACGCAAGTACCCTACGGCATACCGAAATCGTGCCCGTCGTGCGGCGGCAAACTCACCTTTGAAAACGGCACGGATACGGGAGGCGGCGTTTTGCGCTGTACGAACTATTCATGCCCTGCACAGCTTGAACGCAGGATATGCCACTTTGTGTCGAGAGATGCCATGGATATCGACGGCATGGGACCGAAGATAGTCGGTGCGCTTATAGATGCGGGACTTGTGTCCGACGTGGCTGATATTTATTATCTCAAACTTGAAGATATAGCCTCCCTTCCGAGAATGGGAAAACGTTCAGCGGAAAAACTTATAGGCGAGATAAACGAATCGAAAACGAGGGAGAGTGCAAGGCTTCTGTTCGCTCTCGGCGTGCGCAATGTCGGTATAACCACCGCCGAGGCGCTTATCGGCCGTGTCGGCAGTATAGATGCGCTTTTCGGTGCAGACGAAGAATATCTTTCGTCAGTTCCCGACGTCGGCCCCGTAATTGCCCGTTCGGTTGTCGACTATTTTGCGCTTGACGACACCTTATCCCTTGTGGAAAAGCTCAAAAAAGGCGGAGTTCGGGTCGAAAATACGGTTAACGGAGCGGAAAAGGAAACCGAAATGCCGCTTGAAGGGTATACATTTGTTATAACGGGTAAACTTCCGACCCTTTCAAGGAAGGAGGCGGAAAATCTCGTGAAGTCAAACGGCGGCAAGGTAACGTCGTCGGTTTCGCCGAAAACAGACTATCTTATTCTCGGAGAGGACCCCGGCTCGAAGTTCGACAAGGCAAAAGAGCTCGGTACCGAGTTACTCACCGAAGAGGAATTTCTCACACTAATCAAACAAAAATAGTATAGGACGAACATTATGGAATGGTATTTTTGGACTTTAATCGGCGCGGTTTTACTCATAATCGTGCTTCTTGCCGTCGGCAGTATCATGTTCTTCAACATGACGGCAAAAAGGGAGGATGACGTAGAAAAAACCGTATGGGACAAAGCCGACGGAGCGGTTAAAAACCCCGTGCTTCTTCCGTATGCGGACGAGATTAACAAAGGACGTGAGTATGTCAGAGAAAATCTCAGCGGCTCGTTTAAAATTCAGTCCCACGACGGACTTTGCCTCAAAGCACGGTTCGTTATGGCGGAAAATCAAAGAGCGATTGTACTTATGATGCACGGCTACAGAACAAGCCCGATGCACGACTTTTCCTGCGCCGTCAGGGATTTTTGCGACAGGGGAATATCGTGTTTTCTCCCGTATCAGAGAGCGCACGGCGACAGCGAAGGGAAATATATCTGCTTCGGCATCAAGGAAAAATACGATGTTCTTGCCTGGTGCGAGTATTTGAATATACGCTTTCCCGAAACGCCCGTCCTTCTTGACGGCGTGTCAATGGGCGCTTTCACCGTTCTTTCGGCATCGGGGCTCGACCTTCCGAAAAACGTGAAGGGGATAATAGCCGATTCGGCATACACCTCGCCGATAGCGGCATTCAAATGGGTGTGTGAAAGCTCACTTCATATGTCTCCGTTTCCGTTTGTCTACACAACATCCCTTTTAATGCGCCTTGCGGCGGGCTTCAACCCTTACGAAAAGGTTTCAAAGGCGCTTTCGAAAAACACGCTCCCCGTTTTTATAGCCCACGGTGAAGGGGATTCTTTCGTTCCGTGCTCAATGGGGCTTGACAATTACGAAATCGCACTGAAAACGTGTGATGCCGTGCTGTTTACCGTGCCGAAAGCGGAACACGGGATATCGTATCTTGTCGACAAAAAGGGATATCTCGAAGCTCTGGATAAGTTTATAGACAAATGTATAAAACAAAGCGATGCGATGTGAATTTATACGTTTGTAAAAAATCAGTGCAAAGTAGATAATAAAGGTGCAACGGGTGCGATGTGCGGTTTGACGGCAAAGCGCCTGTTTTGCTTTAGAGGGGAGTTTGTACGTTTCGGCGTTTTTTCGCTGTTAAATAATATAATTTATTGACACGGGTTTTTGTATGTGATAAAATAAAAGTGAATATGGGAAAAAAGGAGTATATATGAGACTTGACAGTTTAAAAGTCGGCGACAGATGCACCGTGAAGAGTGTCGGCGGCGGAGGAGAACTTCGGATAAGACTGCTTGATATGGGGATTATTCCCGGAACGGATATAGAAATCGTCAAATTCGCACCGATGGGCGACCCCGTGCAGATAAGACTTCGCGGGTATGAGCTGACGCTCAGAAGTTCGGAGTGCGCCGACATTGAAGTTGAATTGATATAAGGTGGTTTGACGTGAAAATTGCGCTTATAGGAAATCAGAACTGCGGAAAGACAACGCTTTTCAACAGGCTTACGGGAGAAAACGCCCATGTAGGCAACTTTCCGGGAGTTACCGTTGAAGGGAAAACGGGTACGGTGAAAGGTCATCCCGACACTGAAATCGTCGACCTTCCGGGTATATATTCTCTTCGTCCGTACAGTGCGGAGGAGACGGTGAGCCGAGATTTTATAATCGACGGCAAGCCCGATGTAATACTTAATATAGTCGATGCGACGAACCTTGAGAGAAATCTTTACCTCACTGTTCAGCTGATTGAGATGAGAGTGCCGATTGTAGTGGCGCTCAATATGATGGATGAGGTTCGTTCTGCGGGCGGCAGTATTGATACCGAGAAACTTTCCGAAGGGCTCGGAGTACGCACCCTTCCGATAAGTGCCGCCGCAAACGAAGGTATTGATGAGCTTATACGTGTTACGCTGGATGCGGCTAAGCGGAGAGAGCCGCCTTCTGTGCGTGACCTTTGCGAAAAGGGGCCTGTTCACCGCTGTATTCACTCGCTCTCTCACGTAGTTGAGGACCATGCGGAGCGTGTCGGGATATCACCGAGATTTGCCGCCGTGAAACTGCTTGAAGGGGATACGGCGTTTACAAAACGGCTTGAGCTTTCCGAAAACGAGTATGACGGAGCCGAGCATTTCGTCACCGAGATGGAGAGTGAAGGTGGGCTTGACCGTCATGCGGCGCTTGCAAAGACGAGGTACGATTTTATAGAGAAAGTCTGCCGTGAGAGTGTAAAGAAGGCGGGTGAAAGCCCCGAACACCGTCGCAGCATTATGATTGACCGTGTTTTGACCCACAGAATATTCGCCCTGCCGGTTTTCTTTGCGATTATGTTTGCGGTATTCTATCTTTCATTCAACGTAATAGGTTCGTTTTTGCAAGGACTTTTGGATCGGGGCATTGAATATTTGATTTCCCTTGCTTCTTCGGGACTTGATGCGTACGGAATAAATCCGGTAGTCAAAAGTCTTGTTGTCGACGGGGTGATGTCGGGTATCGGCAGTATGCTGAGTTTCCTTCCGATAATAGTCGTTCTGTTTTTCTTCCTGTCGCTTCTTGAAGATACGGGGTATATGGCACGTGTATCGTTTGTAATGGATAAAGCGTTACGTGCGGTAGGTCTTTCGGGCAGAAGTTTCGTGCCTATGCTTATCGGATTTGGCTGCAGTGTACCTGCCGTAATGGCGACAAGGACGCTGTCGTCGGAGCGAGACCGTAAAATGACGATGCTTTTGATTCCGTACGTCAGCTGCAGTGCGAAGATACCGATATACACCGTATTTTCGGCGGCATTCTTTCCCCGTCATGCGGCGCTTGTGATGTTTTCGATGTACGTAATCGGCATTGCGGTTGGAATATTGGCGGCTCTTGTGATGAACCGATTTGTGTTCAAAGGAGCTTCAAGTCCTTTTGTAATGGAACATCCGAACTACAGATTGCCGACTGCAAAAACAACGCTGAGAATGATGTGGGACAAAGCCAAAGGGTTTATGGAAAAAGCGTTTACCGTAATATTTGCGGCAAGTATAATCATTTGGTTTTTGACGAGTTTTGACCTTAAATTCAACTATGTTACCGACAGTGCGGCATCGATTTTGGGGTATGCCGCAAAAGCGGTATCTCCGCTGTTTTCGCCTCTCGGATTTGGTGATTTCAGAGCGGTTACGGCGCTTGTATCGGGCTTTTCGGCGAAAGAGGCGGTTGTCAGCACACTCGGAGTACTACTCGGAAAAGGTGCGTCACTCTCAACGGTATTCACTCCGCTTTCGGCGTTCTCGTTTCTTGTGTTCAACCTTCTTTATACGCCGTGCATTGCGACAGTTGCGGCGTACAGAAAAGAATATTCAAGCGGAATTAAAGCAGCGGGTATTGTTGTGTTGCAATGCGCTGTTGCGTGGCTTGTATCGTTTTGTGTTTATACCGTCGGAAATTTGATTTTGTGATTTAACAATGAATATTTACGATATAATAATACTCGCCGTTGTGGCATCGGCTTTCGTTTTGTGCCTTGTACGTCTTATAAAGCAGAAACGTCGGGGTACGTGCTTCGGTTGTACTTTGTGCGGCAACTCTTACGCATGCAGTGCATGTAAAGAGGCGAATTGTCAAAAGGCGGAAAATAAGAAATCGGAGGGTGAAAAGTGAAGAGACTAACCGTATCCGATACAGTAAAATGTGCGGCGGGGGCGGCAACGCTTTGTGTCCTGTCACCGATAGCGGTGTACACGGGGGCGTTGCCCGTAAGTCTTTCGGTATTTGCCGTGTGCCTTGTTTCGGGTGTTCTCGGTAAATTCAGAGGCACGCTGTCCGTTCTCGTATACATAGCTCTCGGAGCGCTTGGCGTGCCCGTATTTTCGTTCTTTACGGGCGGTATTCAGCGTCTGCTCTCGCCGACGGGTGGATTTATAATAGGATATTTGCCGTGTGCAGTTGCCGTCGGCATTATAGTTGACCTTGCGAAAGACAGGTATTTTGTGTATCCGCTCGGAATGCTTTCGGGAGTTTTGCTTTGCTATGCGGCGGGGACTCTTTGGTATTCGGTATACACCGCTGCGGGCTTTATAAGTTCGCTTTCGGTTTGCGTGTTGCCGTTCTTGCCGTTTGACGCCGTAAAAATTGTGCTTTCGTCGGTTGTTGCTTACAATACGAGGAAAGTTGTCGACAGACTTTGACCGTTACAAGGAGGAATTACATTGAAAGACGTAACAGAAAGATTTACGGAATATGCGAGTATTCCGACAAGCTCAGATGAGGCAAGCGAAACTTGTCCGAGCACGGAAAAAGAGTTCGCCTTTGCGAGAAAACTCGCATCCGACCTTCGGGATATAGGTCTTGACGTGACCTTGACCGATAAAGGCTATATCTACGCCGAGCTTGAAGGAAACGTACCGTCAATGCCCGTGATAGGGCTTATAGCTCACTACGATACAAGTCCGGATGCGCCGGATACCGACATAAAACCCAGGCGGGTTGTTTATGACGGAAACGATATCCTTTTGAACGAAGAAAAGCAGATTTATCTTACGAAGAAAGATTATCCTCAGCTTGACCTTTACGTCGGTAAAGAACTTATTGTAACCGACGGCACAACTCTCTTGGGCGCCGACGACAAAGCGGGCGTTTGCGAAATAATAGCGGCTGTTGAAACCGTAATCGAAAAAGGTCTCCCGCACGGGACTGTCAAAATAGGCTTCACTCCGGATGAGGAAATCGGCAGAGGCGCCGACTGTTTCGATGTTAAAGGCTTCGGTGCGGATTATGCATACACGGTTGACGGCGGCCGTCTCGGCGAGCTTGAGCACGAAAACTTCAATGCTGCGGCGGCAAAAGCTGAATTCTTCGGTGTATCCATTCATCCGGGAGATGCCAAAGGGAAAATGAAGAACGCTTGCGATATTGCCTTTGAATTCAGCTCAATGCTCCCGGAAAAAGAAAAGCCTGTATTTACGGAAGGCTATGAAGGCTTCTTTCACCTTACCGACATGAAAGGCGATGTGGAAAAAGCAGAACTTAAATATATTATCCGTGACCACGATATGGAGCTTTTTGCCTCAAGAAAGGCGCTGTTCTATGCTGTTGGTAACGCAATCAACGAAAAATACGGAGAGGGAACCGTAAAATGCACCGTCACTGACTCCTATTATAATATGAAGGAGATTATAGAGGCCGCTCCGAGCTGTGTCCTCAACGGCGCAAGAAGTGCATTCGAAAAAAACGGTGTCACGGTCATGGAAAAACCGATTAGAGGCGGTACCGACGGTGCAAGACTCTCCTTCGAAGGCCTTCCGTGCCCCAACCTCTCCACAGGCGGCGAGAATTTCCACTCACGCTTCGAATTCATACCCTCCTTTGCTATGTACAAAATGGTCGACGTCCTCGTGACTATCGTTACTTCGGCAAGCAAGGATATGTAACTTATCTCATAAGCAACCAATATCCAATTCATCGGGGCTTTGCCCCGTGTCCAACTTCGGGCGTTGCCCCGTACCCCTTGCGGGGCTTCGCCCCACACCCAATGAGCCTTTTGAAAAAGACTCAACCGAAAACTTTTGAATAAGGGTTCAGCTACAGTGATGAAGTCAAGAAAGCTTCATCACTTTTTCTTTCGGCTTTTTGGAAAAGCCTTGCAAAAACCTTTGTGCAGGGGTCGGCAAGCGGAGTGCAACCCCGCTGTGTCTGAGAGACAACGCCTTGCAAGTGAGGGAATTTACGTATTTGTATATATTTTAAAAAAAGCTCTTGCAAAATGTTTGAATATTTGCTACAATACATAGCGTGGTATTTAATGCGAAGAGCGGCACGGTAACCGTCGTATACACCGAGCCGAAAAATCAAAGCGACGGAGAACGGAGCGGAAGTTGAACAGAAAAAGCAGGGTACTTGCCACGCCATATCTTGCGTGGATGTTGATATTCATAATAGTCCCCTTGGTACTCATTGCGGTATTTGCCTTCACGACAAAGGTCACCGTTGACAGCACGGGAAAAGTGCTGAGTGACGATGACGTTGCGCTGCTTACCGAGGAGTATTACGAACTGTACGGTGACGAAGCCGAGGATATGCTTGATGCGGAGCTTAGCGAGAGAACCGTATTCACGTTTGAGAATATAACGGCAGTCAGTGCGTACATGCCGACCCTTATAAACTCGATTTTGCTTGCGTTCATAGCCACGCTCATATGTCTTGTTGCGGGATATCCGCTATCGTATATTCTGTCCCGTCTCGGCGAGGCGAAGCAGAGAATAACCGTAATGTTCATAATGTTACCCATGTGGATGAATTTTCTTCTCAGGACATACGCATGGATGACGATATTGGAGAACAACGGTCTTATAAACAAATTTCTCGGTCTGTTCGGCATCGGTCCGCTTCAGCTTATAAACACGCAGGGAGCGGTAGTACTCGGCATGGTATACAATTACCTTCCGTTTCTCATACTTCCGCTTTACTCGGTAATGACGAAAATCGACAACAGCACAATAGAGGCGGCACGTGACCTCGGAGCGGGGAAAGTATCGGTATTTTTGAGAGTGGTTCTGCCGATGTCGACACCCGGAATAGTATCGGGATTTTCGATGGTATTCGTACCTGCTGTCAGCACGTTTATAATATCCAAAATGCTCGGCGGCGGCACAAACATGCTCATCGGCGACCTTATAGATTTGCAGTTTCTCGGCAACGCATACAACCCGCACCTCGGCAGTGCGATATCCCTCGTACTGATGGTATTCATACTCGTCTGCATGAGTATAACGAACTCTATTGACGACGAAGATATGGAGGGTATGATAATATGACGAGACGAAGAAACCCCGTAAAAACGGTGTATATGACCCTCATA
>CAZCSZ010000016.1:0-10212 GCA_964501305.1 uncultured Ruminococcus sp. | reverse complement strand
CATAGGTGCATCGTTTTCGCATTGTTTTCCCAACATGGACACAAAAAGGCTCCGTACTTACGAAAGAGCGGCTCTCTTCGGTGAGACACTGAAAATTATCGACTACAGCCCCGAGATAGATACATACCTTGACGTAATTTGTTTCCCTACGTTCAAGGGACATTGTGGATGCATGCTGTTTGATGTTTCAAAACTCAAGTCGTTCAGAAACACTTCTGACACTGAAAAGGCGCTCGCGCTCTTTATCGGGAAACTGCTCAGCGGAAATATGTAATTTGGGAATATATAAGAATCGGCGGTGAGGTTATCTCACCGCCGATTTGAGTCAGGCTTGTGCATTTTGGCCTTTTGATGTATACTTATCTAAAAACACAGAAAGCATTTCTTTGAGCATCTCGGTTTGAGCTTTGAGATAAAATTCATCTTCAAACAGCGCATAGTGAACACACGCACGTATCAAAATGAAAATGAGCGGTGTGATTTTTTCGTAAGGGATACCGATGCTTTCTTCGAGCGTTTTTGCATACTTCGTGTATCTCTTGTCAACTCCCGCAAAAAAGCGCTGCCCGTATTCACGGTACTTCGGGTGAGTGTAAATCTGATACATAAGGCGGTATTTCTCGCCGTGTTTTTCCGCCGTCCAATACGGTATCTCATCGATAAAATCCCAAAGAGCGTCAACACTTGTAGGTGCTTCCGCCATAAAATCGTCCTCAACTTTGCTCATGCAATATTCAGTGGACTGAATAATAAGGTCCTCGATGTTTTCAAAGTAAACATAGAGATTAGCAGACGTGCAACCGCATTCCTTTGCGAGCTGCTTTATTCCGGTTCCGCTGAATCCGTTCTTGGAATAACAGTTAAAACAAGCTTCCATAATCTCTTGTTTCTTTCTTCTGTATTCAACTTCGTTACGGGTTCTTCCTGCCATTCTGCATTCCTCCATTAGGAATTTCGATTGTCATTCGACAAACGATTATAGCACACATAAACTCAAAATGCAAGAGTTTTTAATGATTTTACATAAATTAATTACTATAATTAATGACTAGTCAAGCTTTAACTAAAAAACAGCAAATAAATGACAAAATTATGTCACGTCGGGGCATAAAAAGGCTTTTTGTTCGTATGACGGAGGATACAGGTGCAGACTTTTACGTGTCCGCAATGCGGTTTTTTCGGCACTTGCAGCAATTCATCTCTGCTTTGACAATCAATTAACGCGTCACCGATATTTTTTTGGTCAAAAGCCTTGACAAAGCGAAAAACTTCATATATAATATTACGGTAAGCACGGTGGGAAACGGATTGTGCTTATGTACGGAGAAGTACTCAAGAGGCCGAAGAGGCGCCCCTGCTAAGGGTGTAGGGCGGGTAACCGTCGCGAGAGTTCAAATCTCTCCTTCTCCGCCACGAAATCGGCATTTTTCGACAGAAAAATGCCGATTTTTCCTATTTGGGAATAATCTTATGCTTTTACCGACGGTATTCAGCGGAACGGCGCAAATTACAACAGGGTATTATATATTTAAGGAGGACGACAACATGCCGTATATCAATTTACAGACAACAGCAAAAGTCAGTGAGGAAAAGGAACTTGAACTTAAGAGCGCATTCGGGAAAGCCGTTGAAACTGTCCCGGGAAAAAGCGAACGGTGGCTTATGTTCTCCGTTGAGGACGGGCGCAGAATGTGGTTTGCAGGTAATTGCGACAGTGACTGCGCCATTGTTTCTGTCTCCGTTTACGGTGGCATTTCCGATTCGGTAAGCGACAAACTTACAGGCGAAATATGCGACATACTCGAAGAAAGTCTCGGCTTGTCCGCATCGCGTATATATGTCAGGTATTCGGAACATACAAAATGGGGATTTAACGGGTCAAACTTTTGAATTATGGTATACTTCACATCGGACAATCACCTTGACAGGGGTAATCTCTCCGACGTTCGGCGTTGGAACGAAACTGTGTCGCGGGAAGACACCGTTTTTATAGCGGGGGACATTCTTTCCGCAAGCACCGTCAATGCGACGTTTTATTTGGAAAAGCTGAACGGCAAAAAGATTTTGATTTTGGGAAATAACGACCCGCATTGGCTTTCATGCATAACGGAAAAGGAAAAGAGCCTGTATTTTTCCGATATAAAGAAAAACGCCGTTATAGAAATCGCCAGCCGCACAGTCGAAATATCGCATTATCCGAAAGAGACGGACTGTGACTATCTTGTTTGCGGGCATATTCATTCTCAAAGGTTCGGCGCTGGTTACAGGATACTGAAAAACAGCTATTCGGCTTTCAATGCCGGTGTTATGATAAACGGCGGTGCACCTGTGGGATTTCTCACGCTTGCACAGCATAATAACGCCTATTACGCAAGAGAGTGTACGTCTGCACAAATTGAGGACATCGAAGAGGTCGATGCGGTTTTTCGGCGTTTGAAGTCGGGGAAAGAAATTATTAAAAAATCTAATTAAAAAAACAGTTAAAATAACGGATGAAGTGTTGAACTGACGGCAGTGTTATGATATGATAAAAGAAACCGAGATAAGAAAGGTATCATTATGAATATAAATATAATCAAACTGTGTGATATCGACAGCATAGATTTTCCGAACGGTATGTTCGATATTAATGTCGGCGACGGTGAAATCGACGGTGAAATCGATCGTCTGTCGGTTAGATATGCCGAAAAAACAGAAGTTGATACCGCAGAGGCGGGCGACGTTGTTTTCTGCCGCGACCTTGGCGGGTGTTTTGAAGATTTGCGCCCCGTTATTCTGTTTACGGGAGCAGACCTGCCCGATGCGACAGAGGCTTCGGACAGCGTACTTCAAAAGAAAGTCGGCGATACTGTCAAAACGGAATTTTGCGGAAAAGAAGCGGTTTTGAAAATCATGCGGGTTGTAAGGGCAACTCCCGTTGAAGTAAACGATGCGCTTATATCCGAAATCGGAGAGGTAAACGTATCCACTGTGAAAGAATACCGTGAGTATTTGAGAGAAAAGATTACAAACAGCCGCAAAAAGCAGCTTAAGAAAGAAGCTTGCGCTTACGTTTTAGACGAACTTGAGGCGGGAAGCGTTTTTGAGTATAACAGTGCCAAGATGGATGAGTATATCGACAGACAGATTAAAGAATACACCGAAATGTACGGAGAGGCATTTGTTTATGACGATGTTGAGAATGTTAGGTCTGCTGTGCTTTCGAATATCAAACGTGACAAAGTAGCCGAAGAATTCTGCCGCAGTCGGAAAATCGAGATTGATATGAATGAAATCGAAGAAGAAATTTCACGGTATGCCGAAATTGCGGAACTGACGGGAGAGGCGCTCCCCGACCGAGAGACTATGATGGCCGATGCCATTAAAAATCAGCACTACGGAAATCTTTTCGAATATATAGACGGCATTATTTCAAAAAGGATGGGTGACTGAGATGGCAACTGTTGAGCTGACAAATGAAACATGGAGAGATTTTTCCAAAGCCGATTATGCGCTTATAGACTGCTACGGTGATGAGTGCACCGCTTGCGTGATCTTGGAACCTGTCTATGACGGTGTTGCCGATGAGCTTTTTGAAATTCCTTTCGGTAGAATCAATATATCGTCCGATTTTGAGATTGCAAACGAGTACGGCATAGATGCAATGCCCACAATTCTGTATTTCAGAAAAGGAGAGCTTATATTCAGTACCGCCGGCAGTATAGACAGAGAAGAACTAATGAGGAATGTATCAAAACTCTTGTACAGATAAGGAGTACTTATGAGCAAGGTCAGATTTAACGGCGATACGGAAACCGTTCTCCGTGTCAAAGAGGGATTAAAGCGCACAGGCGGATATTGCCCGTGCAGAAGAGAGAGGACGCCCGAAAACAAATGCATTTGCGAAGAATTCAAAGCGCAGATTAAAGATCCCGACTTTGAAGGTTTTTGCCATTGCAAGCTGTATTACAAGGAAAAATAACGGCTTTGACCGTTAAAATAAGGAGATAAAACAATGAAGAAAATCACATGCTTAATTCTTGCCGTCATAACGGTAATTTCGTTTGCGGGCTGTTCGCTTTTCAGCAGTGACAGCGTTGTAAAGTTCGGCGAGATTTACACACACAATGACCCGGACGGCCTGTCGTATGACGAAAGAATTGTCCTTAAGAAAGACAACTTCGACACGATGCTTGAAGAAAGCGTAAACACCGCCGCATATCCCGACTGCATGATAACTGATGCAGACGGAAACATTACGGGAATGTACGATTACAACAGCGAAACCGGCTATGCAGTAGGATGGATGGACGTTGCAACGGGCGAGTACACCGCTTATCCCGAAGGGGAAGAAGTATTCTTGGGACTCCCCGACGAGTCTCTTCTGATTGACATTCCCGGCGCGGTTACAATCGGATTTGTCGTATACGGAAATAAAGGGGAGGCAATATGCGTATATACATATCTCTTCCTTGAGGACGAAGCAGCAAAAGAACCCGCAAGCAGTGCAATGGAGAGCATATACGGTGTAACTCTCGAAGCCGAAAGCGACAAGGTTCTCAAAAACGTAATGGACAAAGATGCCGTAAGTGCAAGCTTTGCGGAAATAGAAACACTTTACGGTGAAACATATGACACCAAAGATGCCGCAACTTACGCAGAAATTCTCAAGGGTCTCTACCCTGTAGCGGAGTATACGGGCGAGAACGCATTCGAACCCTATGCGGGGCACAGCGACCCGACGGATATCGAATATGATGAGAGAGCTGTTCTTGTCGGCCCCGGCGATTATGCGGTTTATGAAGAAGATGCCGATAAAATCGTATCCCTAACCGATTACGTTTACGCAAAAGACGGCGAAGTTGTAGCTCACTATCAGTACTTTGAATTCGTATCGAAGGAAGCTTGCGATGAGATGATGTCGAGAACCGACGGTTTCTTTACCAATCCCGCACGTGCAAGTGATACCGTACTTCAAAGTGTGTATACCGGTCAGGATTTACAGGACCTCATGGATGCTTATTTGGGCTACAATATAATTAAAGACAAGTCACTTGACGAGTATGTGAGAAATATCGAGGAATCGTATTTTTCAACCCGTTGTGAATAATTGAGAAAATCGGGTGCCATACACCTTTTAAGCTGTGTATGGCATCTGTTGTAATTGCTTAGGAGAGCATATGAAAACACCTACTAAAGAAAAAAAAGGTACGTGGAAAAGTTTTTTCCGCTCTGTGCGTGCCGTCCGCCTTTCATGGGCGTGGCTTTGGATGGCGGTTGCCCTTGTGTTTAATATTTGGCTGAACGATTTATATCTTGATCTTCCGGACATGACAGCGAGTCTTATGGGAGGCGACTACTCGGGCAGCGCTCTTGCCGATGCCGTATTGTATTATGTTTTGCTTGGCGCTTTGACCGTCATATCGGTTGCGGGGCAGGCCCAGGCTCAGTCGTTTACGTCAAAGAAAATGCGTAATTCCATTTGGCGTAAAATGCTCGGCATGAAGATGGACTATTTCGACCGAAATGACCCCGCTGAGCTCATTAGTACGGTTACGAACGATGCAAGCGCGGCAGGCACTGCACTCGCAAATGACATTACCAGCTTCATTCCCACTGTATATTACGTCGTTATGGCGCTGTGGAGAATCAAGGACTATCATTGGATTTTGGCACTTTCGTGCTTTGCCGTGTTCCCGATTAAATACGTCTATGCGTTTGTAATGGGTAAGCAGTTTGAAAAGCATACGGCAAGGCTATATGAGAAGATAGGAAAGCTCACGGGATTTCTGACGGACAGAATAGTGCATTTGCCCTTAATCAAAACGTATACGAACGAAAAAGCCGAAAGCAAAGCAGGAGAGGAAACCGCAAACAAATTACTTCGGGCAAATATGAGGGTAGTTCACCTTGACAACATTACAATAGGTGCGGCATCCGTTATCGACGTAATACAGAAATTCATTACGGTAGTCGTTGCCGTTATTCTTCTTCAGCAGCATAAAATCGACATGAAAATGTGGATTGCATTTTTCCTGTTCTCGCAGAATTTGTTCTTGTACATAGATCAGATATTCGATATGTGGATAAGGGTTAAGACAGTCAAGGGATATTTTGCGAGAATATCCGCCGTTATGGAGGGAGAGGACGAAGAAGATACGGGAAAAACGCCTTTTCCCGAAAGCGGAGACATACGTTTTGAAAATGTCACGTTTACATATCCCGATACCGACGCTCCTGCTCTTTGTGATGCTTCGTTTACTGTACCGCGCGGCTCATCTGTTGCCGTTGTGGGACTTTGCGGGAGCGGGAAGACTACATCGATCAGTATGCTCGAAAGATTTTACAGCCCCGACAGTGGCAGAATACTTATAGGAGATACCGATATCGGAGATATTCCCCTTTCCGATTTCAGAAAACATATAGCGTACGTTCAGCAGGATACGGATATATTCGGAGGCACACTCCGTGAGGCTTTGACTTACGGTATCGAACGTGAAGTGTCGGATGCCGAAGTGCTCGCGGCAGCTGCGAAAACAGGTTTCTCCGAGTATTTGTGTCTTTGCCCCGACGGGCTTGATACCGACGTTTCCGCAGGCGGAGCATCAATGTCGGGTGGGCAGAGCCAACGTCTTGTTCTTACACGTGAAGTTCTGAGAGGCGGAGATATTATTTTGCTTGATGAACCGACCTCGGCACTGGACGCACGTGCTTCGGCTGTTGTCGGCGAGACCGTAAATACGGTTTTTGCGGATAAAACTTTGATTGTAATCACTCATGATTTGGAACTTGCGAAAAATTATGATAAAACCGTGGTTTTGGAAAACGGCAGGGTAGTCGGAGAGGGAACTCACTCGAAACTTCTGTCAACCTGTCGAATATATGCCCTGATGAATGAAAACGCAATGAAGGAGGCAACAATATGACTGACGGAAAAACTTCAAACGCCAATGCAAAAAAAGCCTCCGGTAAGAAATTCACGAATTATATGTCCGTTTTCAAAGGAATTAAACTTCCGTGGGTTTTGATAATCGTTACACTTATAGTATCGGTTGCAATGATGGACTCCGAACTTCAGGTTGCCACAATGACAGCCGATATTATCGATGCAAGCCAAAAGGCTATTAATGCGAAAGAACTTGTAAACTATATGTTGATGGCATTTGCGGTTGCCGCTTTGTCCATTGTAAGCAACTATTTCACCCGTAAAACCGAAGAGGTTATAACTTTGCGTGTAAGGGTGAAACTTTGGAATAAAATCATGCTTCTGCCGATGAAGTATTATGACGAGGACAACGGAAACGAGCTTGTAAGCCGTGTGACATCGGATGCATCTGCGCCTGCTTCACTTTTTACCGTTGCCGTATCGTTTGTTGTATGCGTTGTAACAACCGTGAAGGCGTTTATTCAGCTTTACGGGTATAACGAAACACTTGCATCGTATTCTCTCATCATGATACCGGTTACAGTCGTCATTTGCGCTGTATTCGGTATATTACAGTTCAAACTCGGAGTATATTCAACGGCAACTTTTGCGGGCAGTCTCGGATATCTTGCGGAAAGAGTCAGAAACTTCAGGCTTATAAAGAGTGCCGTTGCCGAAAAAACCGAGGAGAAAAAGGGAAAGAGAACATTTGGAAAAATGTACGTTGCAGACTTTCTCAACTGGCTTGTGGTTGCGGGATATCAGCTATCTTCAAGCATTTTCTCCATTGCTTTTGTCGTCATTGTGTTCGTTGCGGGAAGTAAACTTATTCCGAGAGGAGAAATAACAATTGCCGAGCTTGCAAGCTTTTATATGATTTGCGGTATAGTGTCTGTTCAATTGATGCAACTGTTCATGAATGTCGGCTCCGTATCCGGAACGTTCGGAACCATGAGGAAAATAGCTCTGGTAATGGGCACCGGCGGCGAAAAACGGGGCACAAAAGAAGTGCCGGAGGGTTTTGACGAAGTCCGTTTTTGCGGTGTTTCCTTCTCCTATGACGGAGAGAGGGATGCATTAAGCAATTTAAACCTTACGGTGCCTAAGGGTAAAGTTACGGCTTTGATCGGCGGAAACGGCGCAGGAAAAACAACGGTGTTCAAACTGTTATCCGGCCTTTACGAGCCGACTGCGGGCACTGTTCTTTACGGTGGTGAGGACATAATGCAATATGACCTTACGTCATGGCGCAACAAGTTCGCATATGTTTCCCAAAACGACCCTCTGATAGGCGGCACCGTCCGCGAAAACATAACATACGGCATTTCACGCAAGGTTAGCGAGGAGGAGCTTGTTGAAGTTGCAAAGAAGGCAAACTGCTACGGCTTTATTATGGAAAAACCGCAGGGATTTGATGAGGAAGTCGGACTTGACGGTCAGAATTTCTCGGGTGGTCAGGCTCAGTGTATTTCCATTGCAAGGGCTATGCTCCGTAATTCCGATTGCCTGCTTCTCGACGAGGCTACGAGTAATCTGGACGTTGTAAGTGAAGCTCTTGTTACCGAAGCACTTGATAAACTAACAGAGGGAAAGACGACGGTTATGATAGCGCACAGCTATGCCGCTACCCGAAATGCCGATTACGTTATTGTAATGAATGACAGCAAAGTCGAAGCTGAGGGGTCACCCGATGAACTCTTGAAGACCAATGACTATTACCGCCTGTTCAGCCGTCAAATATAAAATACCGCACAAAAACTGCTGTGCATTCCGAAAGAGAGGATAATATGGAAAACAAACTGTCGAAACTCAAAACCGCAAATGCGGGAGATACCGTATTCGGCTTTGAACTTGTCAAAAAGGAATTTGTTAAATCGAAGAATGCGGAGCTTTACACCCTCCGCCATCGAAAAACGCAAGCGGAGCTTCTGTATTTCGACAGAAACGATGAAAACAAAACTTTTGCCGTAAGCTTTACGACCCTACCCGAGGACAGTACGGGCGTATTTCATATTCTCGAACACAGCGTGCTAAACGGCTCTAAGAAGTACCCTGTTAAGGAACCGTTTGTTTCGCTTCTCAAAAGCTCAATGCAGACTTTTTTGAATGCGATGACGTTCAGCGACAAGACCGTATATCCGGTTTCAAGCAGGAACGAGAAGGATTTCTTCAACCTTATGTCGGTGTATCTCGATGCGGTTTTCAACCCAGCAATCTACGAAAGACCCGAAGTTTTTATGCAGGAAGGCTGGCATTACGAGTTTGACGGCGAAGATTCCGAACCGTATTACAATGGTGTAGTTTTCAGTGAGATGAAAGGTGCGTTTTCAAGTATAGACACCGTAATAGATGACGGTATCGATTCTATACTTTATCCCGACAATTCCTACGGCTTTACAAGCGGCGGAGACCCTGATTGCATTCCCGATTTGACTTATGAAAAATTCATAGAAACACACAAGAGATTTTATCACCCGACAAATTCGAAATTTTTCCTTGACGGCGCAATGGATATAGACTCTGTTCTTGAATTCATTGACGGCGAATACCTATCGAAATACGGCTATTGTGAACCCGACTTCGGTTTTGTATCCCAGGCGCCCACGACCGGCGAAAAAACGGTGTTCTATGAGGCGACAGAGGACGAAAAAACGCTGTGCCACATGGCAAGTGCGAAAATTCTCTGTTCGTTTGACGATATTGAAGAATATTACGCCGCAAGCGTTATTGCAAATTGCATAGCGGGTTCAAATTCCGCACCTTTGAAACGTGCATTTCTTGAAGAAGGACTTGCCGACGACCTTGTTTTAGACGTTGGAGAATGTATATTCCAACCTTCTATTTACATTGTAGCACGAAATACGGAAAAGGAGAACTTCGAAAGGATAAAGGAGTTTATTCCCAAGGCGGCGGCTGAACTTGCCGAAAAAGGACTTGACAGAGAGGCGCTTGGCGCTGAACTCGAAAGAAAGGCGTTTGTAAGCAAAGAGGTCACCGACACCTACGGAGTTGACCTTGCATGCCGTGCGCTTGACTCATGGCTTTATGGCGGAGATCCGCTCGCTCATATAGAAACCGACGGTTTGTTCGATTCTTTGAGAGCAAAACTGGATACAGATTACTACGAGAATCTTCTTTTGAAGATGCTCGGTTCGTCCGACGATAAAGCGTATCTGTTCGTTCTGCCGTCTCTTACAAAGGGCGAGGACGATTCTATGCGTGAATACGAAAAGGTGTCTGCGATTTCGTCATCGTGGTCAGAGGACGAACGGCTTGAAAAGTATAATGATTTTGTGACGATGCAGAAG
>CAZCSZ010000015.1:0-10334 GCA_964501305.1 uncultured Ruminococcus sp. | reverse complement strand
GACGGCCTCGTGAAAATGTCCTTGCAAGCAAACATTTTCACTTCGTGGTAAAATACCGACAGACGTATATGCCGTATCCGTATCGGCGAAGGACTGAAAATGGACACATATAACATTACAAACACAAAAGACAAAAGAATATCGACCTGTTTCACAGGTCACCGAATACTGTCAAGTGAACTTGTTCCGAGAATTACCGAGTACATTGACAGTTCAATAGACAACAGGGTCAAAGACGGCTGCTTCGTATTCTACACAGGCGGCGCAATAGGGTTCGATGCCCTTGCGGCGTGGCGTGTTCTTGCGGCAAAAAGAAACCGCCCGTTTATCGAGCTCATTCTTGCTCTGCCCTGTCGCGACCAGACGAACAGATGGAGAGCTCAGCTTGACCTTGAATTATATCAAGCAGTCAAAGGCGACTCCGACAGCATTTGTCACGTCGGCGGATTTTATGACGGTTCAATCATGAAAGCGAGAAACAGATTTATGGTTGACAACAGCTCTTGCTGTATTGCCTACGTCACAAGAAAAGGAAGCGGGAGTGCCTCGACGCTCTCATACGCCGCTGAAAAAGGTTTGAAGCTTATAAATGTTGCGGATCTCCTCTGATTTTATAGCCATGCGGCAACATATTTATCCTAAAGGAACGCTCGGTTTCGACCTATGTTGCCGCTTTTTTTGTTTTTGTGAATTCATTTTTCCAAAAATCTTGACTTATCGTAATTATTATGCTATAATTATTCCGTTATGAATATTGGGATATAGTGTAGTGGTAACACCCAAGACTTTGACTCTTGTATCGTAGGTTCGAACCCTGCTATCCCAGCCAAAAAATCCAAGCCGAAAGACTTGGATTTTTTATTTCTGCCGATAACCGCGGCATCGTTTGCGTACACGCAAACGGAATTGAACTGTTTGCCTGGCGTGACGAATTACAGCTTATATTTTTCCGCGAGGTGATTGACGAAAAATAATATTCTTTCTGCATTTTCCCTTCGATGATTTTCCAATGTTCGTTTTTGGATCCTTCACGCTCCGTGATGCCTTTTTCTTTAAAGCATTTGATTACTCACTCGGCCGTACTCATACCGATGTGGAAGCTCGGCAATTATCGGGTTACGGGAAATACACCGCACAGAGATTGTTTAGGCAAACAATTCGCGGCAAGCTGCCCGGGCTTTCAACGGCAATTCACAAATCAAGCATCTTGATTTGAATATTCGTACCTTTGATACTGTAATCTCGGTGTATTTACACAATCTTCTCAAAGTCGGTAGCTCCGTGTTTGCAAAGGGGGCATATGAAATCGTCGGGGAGAGTGTCACCTTCGTACACATATCCGCATATTTTACATACATACCCTTTTTTGCCCTCGATTTCGGGTTTCGGTTTGACATTTTCTTGATAGTAAGTGTAACTCATCGTCGGCCTCTCGGACAAAACGCACGATTCTTCAACAGAACAGATAAACATACCGTGGGTATCGAAGTCAACATAATCCTCCACATTAAGCGACATATAAGAATTAATATACTTCGTCAAAACCGTTAGTCCGTTGCCCGAACGGGATACTTCAAACCCTTCGAATTTATCAACGCCTCTTCCGCTCACAAACCCGAAGCGTTCAAAAACAGAGAAAGGTGCATCCGTTGAAAGACAGTTGACGTTTATTTTGCCGCTTTGCTTTATTACATGATGTGAATAGTTTTCCTTATTTACCGTAACTGCAATACGGTTCGGTGAATTAGTAATTTGAGTTACGGTATTTACTATAAGTCCGTTGTCTTTTTTTCCGTCATTACACGTTACGACATAAAGACCGTATCCTATATTGAAGAGCGCAGAGAGGTCGTTTTTGCTGTTTTCCGAATTGCGGCGTGTTATATAATCTCCGCAAAGTTCACGTGCCAGCGCATCCAGTTGTTTTGTGCTTTCGGAGTTAAGCGCAGACATGATTTTAACCGTATTATCGGCATAAGATATATTCTTACTTTTTTCGAACATACCCTTCATAACCTTTGCGGCAAGAGGCGCCCAGCTTCCGTTTTCGATAAACGCAACCGTTCGGTCGCGAAATCCCCTCTCTGTCAGGTGATTTATGAAATTGCGCATAGGCGGAAATATCTCGGCGTTGTAGGTTGTTGTCGCAAGAACAAGTTTACCGTATCGGAATGCATCTTCGACAGCCTCGGCAACGTCGCACCTTGCAAGGTCAAATACGGACACTTTCGGGCAACCGTTTTCCTTCAGCTTCTCTTCAAGCATGAGGACTGCTTTCTTCGTGTTTCCGTAAACCGAAGTATATGCAATTACAATTCCTTCGTCCTCGGGACGGTAACTTGACCATGTGTCGTAAAGATCAATATAATAAGGAATCCTGTCCTTCAACACAGGTCCGTGGAGAGGACATATCGTTTTTATATCGAGTTTCGATGCTTTTTTAAGGAGCGACTGCACCTGTGCTCCGTATTTGCCGACTATCCCGAAATAGTACCTTCTCGCTTCGCACGCCCAATCTTCGTCGGCGTCAAGCGCTCCGAATTTACCGAATCCGTCTGCCGAAAACAGTATTTTGTCCGTGCTGTCGTAAGTCACCGTTACCTCGGGCCAATGCACCATCGGCGCCGAAATGAAAGTCAGTTCGTGCTTTCCGAGATTCAATGTATCGCCTTCACCGATAACCTTTCTGTTCTCGACAAAGTCGGTGCCGAAGAAATTATTCATCATAACAAACGACTTCTGCGACGAAACTATAACCGTATCTGGATAGGTTTTCATAAAGTTTACGATATTTGCCGAATGGTCCGGCTCCATGTGCTGTATTATAAGGAAGTCTGGATGCCTTCCGGCAAGTGCCGTCTGTATGTTGTCGAGCCACTCATGAGTAAATGCGGCATCCACCGTGTCGAGAACGGCGATTTTTTCGTCAATTACGATGTAAGAGTTATAGCTCATTCCTTCCGGGACGGTATACTGTCCCTCAAACAAATCGATTTTTCGGTCATTTACGCCGATGTACTTTACGTCTTCTGTGATTCTCATCGTTCAATCCCCCTTGTGTTTTCCGATTTAATTTTAACATGCATCGGCACAGAAGTCAACCGTCGATGCTTTTTTATTATCCCCGTATCGCAAGGTGCATTTTCACCGAAGGCAAAATACGTCCGATTTTTTCTCAAATCTTCGGTTTGTGCCGTTGAACCGTTGCATAATCATAAAATTTATGTTATACTGATAAGAAGATATAAAAATACAGCTGTTTAAACAGCGCAAAGCGGGATATTATGGAAAAACATGTACTTTTGAAATATATAGACGTCCTCTCAAAAGAGGGGCTGTTGGATTACACACGACTCAGTGCCGAACATTTGAATTCAACGGTTGAAAACTTGACGTACGACACAAGAGATGTTTTGGCAAGCGCTCTGTTCGTGTGCAAGGGAGCGCATTTCAAAGAAGAATACGCAAAATATGCGGAAAAAGAAGGCGCCGTTGCCGTTCTCGGCGAAAAAGACTTCGGAAATGCAAACTTCATCAAAGTTAAAGATGTAAGAAAAGCGATGCCGCACCTTGCAAAACTGTTTTTCAACGATGCTCCGTCTAAAATCACGTCAGTCGGAATTACGGGGACGAAAGGCAAAAGTACAACCGCATATTTTATACGTGCCGTTTTGGACTCCTTTGCCGAAGAGCAGAACAGAAAAAAGTGCGCCGTGATTTCATCTATCGAAACCTATGACGGCGTGACTTCTTTCGAAAGCCATATCACAACGCCCGAAGCAATTCAGCTGTACAGGCATTTCGACAATGCGGTAAACAGCGGCATGGATTATCTTGTCACGGAAGTTTCAAGTCAGGCTCTTAAATACAACCGTGTTGACGGGATAACTTTCGACGTTGCCGTATTCACGAATATGGGAACCGACCATATAAGCCCTGCGGAACACAGCGATTTCGACGATTATTTTTTGTCGAAACTCCGAATATTCGACACCTGTAAAACGGCGTGCATCAACACAGATGCCGATTATGCGGACAGAATACTCGAAAGCGCAAAAGGCAAATGCCGCATTATCACCTTCGGCTCGCACCCGACAGACAACGTCTTCGTCGGACAAGCCGAGAAAAAGGACGGCAAAACGTACTTCAAAGTTCGAACCGCCGAGTTTGAAAAAGAGTTCTGTATTTCCGTTCCCGGTCTGTTCAATGTTTCCAATGCGGCGGCGGCAATTGCCGTATGCATTGCGCTTCAAATACCCGTAAAGCATATCGAAAACGGACTTAGAGGCGCCGCTGTTTCGGGAAGGATGGAAGTTTTCGAAAGTGATGACCGACGTGTTACGGTAGTCGTCGACTACGCACACAACAAGATGAGTTTCGAAGCGCTTTTCAAATCATCGAAGGCAGAATATCCGGGAAAGAAGCTTATTTCGGTATTCGGCTGTCCCGGCGGCAAGGCTTATCTGAGGCGTCACGACCTCGGAGAGACGGCAGGACGAATGTGCGACTATGTCATTATTACCGAAGAGGACTCCGGAGAGGAACCGTTTTCCTCCATTGCCTCGGATATATCGAAAAACGTTACGGGTTGCCCGTTTGAGATAACGGAAAATCGGGAGGATGCGATAAAGCATGCCGTGCTTGATTGCTTCAAGAGTGAGCCGAAAGTTGTTCTTCTCACAGGGAAAGGCGGAGAAACAAGGCAAAAACGCGGCACCGAATATGTCGAGTGCCCGTCCGATATAGACTACACTTTAAAGTACCTTGCGAAATACAACGAAGCTGTCTTGCCAACAGCATAAACTACACGGAAAGAGGATATACCCATGTGCGGATTTATAGGTTATTTTACTACCGACAATGTCACATACGACAGAGAAGCGGTACTTGACCGAATGAGTGAGACAATAGCCCACAGAGGCCCCGACAGCAAAGGCTGCTTTGTTGACGGAAAAGCGGCCCTTGGTTTCAGAAGGCTCAGTATTATCGACCTTGAAGGCGGCAGTCAGCCTATCGTGTCGGAGTCGGGAAGATACGTTATTGTATTCAACGGAGAAATCTACAACTACAGAGAACTTCGGTCGGAGCTTGAAAAAGAACACGGGCGCAGGTTCAAAACAAATTCGGACACCGAGGTTATACTTCAAACTTACGAAGTATACAAAAACAGCACGGCGGAACGTTTAAGAGGTATGTTCGCTTTCGTTATATACGACAGAGAAAAGGAAACACTCTACGGGGCGCGTGACCGTTTCGGAATTAAACCGTTTTACTATTATGCGAGTGACAAACTCCTTCTGTTCGGTTCCGAAATCAAAGGATTTCTGCCTCATCCCGATTTCAAAAAAGAAATTAATCCCGACGCTTTGAAGATGTATCTTGAATTTCAATATTCCCCGATGAAGGAAACTCTTTTTAAAGGCGTTTTCAAACTCAATCCGGGAACTTTCTTCACATACGACGGGGCATCTCTTGTCGAAGAACGGTACTTTACAGCGGATTTCGGCCCGAAGAAAAGAACATACGGTGAGGCTGTAGAACTTATCGACAAAACGGTTAAAGACTCTGTCAAGTACCACCTAATAGCCGATGTTGAGGTAGGCTCTTTCCTCTCGGGCGGAGTTGACTCAAGCTACGTAGCATCGCTGTGCCGTCCCGATAAAACATATTCCGTCGGATTTGAAGTCAAAAACTTCGACGAGACAAATCTCGCCAAAGAACTCAGCGAAATGCTGGGAATTAATAATGCGCAAAAAGAAATATCCCCCGACGAATTCTTCGACGCCTTACCGGCGGTTCAGTACCACTCCGACGAGGCGCACGCAAATCTTTCCGCAGTGCCGCTTTACTACCTTTCAAAACTTGCATCGAAAGACGTAAAAGTCGTTTTGAGCGGAGAGGGCGCCGATGAATTTTTCGGCGGATACGACTGGTATATTCAAAGCGAAGCGTCAAGGCTTTACAAAAAAGCCGTGCCCGAAGGTGTGCGGAAAGCCGCCGCATCGCTATTCAAAAACTTTCCGCAAAAGCATATACGTCACTTCTTCAAGTCCAATGCGCGGCGGGTTGAGGATACCTATATAGGGCAGGCATTTATAATGAAGGACGAAGATGCCGACAGACTGACGAAAGAAAAATACAGAAGTACTGTGAGCTACAAAGACGTTACGGCGCCGTATTACGAAAAAGTCAAAGGCTGCGACGACCTCACCAAAAAAATGTACCTCGACATGAACCTGTGGCTTCCCAACGATATCCTTTTGAAAGCAGATAAAATGACAATGGCCCATTCCCTGGAGGCAAGAGTTCCGTATCTCGACCGCGAAGTATGGGATGTTGCGAGAACACTTACAAGTTCGCAGAAAATGAAGGGCAGGAAAGTAAAGAGAGCCTTCCGCACAGCCGCTTTCGGGCATATACCGAAAGAGTGGGCAAACAGAAAAAAAGCGGGATTTATGGTTCCGTTTCGCGTATGGCTCAAAGACGAAAAATACGCCTTGAAAGTCCGCGAAATGTTCAACCGTGACTTTGCCTCGGAATTTTTCGACACCGTTCTTCTCGGTGAAATGCTCGACGAACATATTTCGGGAAAGAAAAACAACGCAAGAGTTATATATACCGTCTACTCGTTTTTGATTTGGTATGAGCAGTACTTTGTACTCAGATAATTTACGGAGGAAAAAAATGTCAAAGGATATATTTCTTCCGATAATACTCGGAAGTGACGAAAACGCATACGGAACCAGCCGTCTGTTCAACGAAGCTTACGGAATAAAGCCGCTTCTTATATGCACAAGACAGCTCATCCCCACTCTTTACAGTAATCTGTTTACGCTTAAAAAAATAGACAATTTCGACCGTGAAGATGTATTCACCGAAGCTCTCCTTGAGATTCTGAGGAAAAATGCCGAGAAATACGAAAAACTGATGGTTGTACCCTGTTCGGACTACTACAGTGCAATGCTCTCGAAGAATTACGGCAAATTCGAAGGGCTCATCGCAAACAGATTTATATCGGCAGAACTTCTGGCAACGCTTGACACAAAAGACCGTTTCTATGCTCTTTGCGAAAAGCACGGTGCCTTTTACCCCCAAACTTATGTTGCTGAAAAAGAAGACAGGTTGAGCGCAATAGACAGACTGCCGTTTGGGTTCCCGATAGTTGTCAAGCCCGAAAACTCAAACGCATACGATTATTTGCATGCCTCATTCGAAGGAAAGAAAAAAGTTTACTTCTTCTCCGACAGAGAAAGCTACATAAAGCTTATCGAAAGCATGAACAAATCAGACTACGGCGGAAAACTTATAATACAAAAGTTTATCGAAGGCGGCGACTCTTCAATGAGAGTTGTAAACGCATACTCGGATTCCGACGGAAAAGTGAGGGCCATGTGTCTCGGTCAGCCTGTTTTGGAGGAATACGCCCCGAAAACCCTCGGAAACTATGCCGCCGTCATTTCAAGAAAAGACGACGCTCTTTGCGAAGAGGTCCGTCGGTTTCTCGAAAAGATAGGCTACGTCGGTTTTTCCAATATAGATATGAAATATGACCCCGAAAGCGGAAAATATCTGATGTTCGAAATCAATCCCCGTCTCGGCAGAAGCAGTTATTTTGTTAGAGGCGCCGGAATCAATATGATGAAGGTAATGACAGACGATGCTGTGTTTGGTAAAAAAACGCCGTTTGAAACAGCCGACAACGTCGCTCTGTGGGCAAACGTTCCGAAATCGGTAATCAGCCGTTATGTCGGCAACGTCGATTTAAAAAAAGAGGCCAACGCACTTATCAAATCGGGTAAATTCTCCGATACTTTGAGCTGCAAACAAGATATGAACTTGAAAAGACTGTTTTGGATTAAACGGTATTATCTCGGTCAGTATATGAATTTTAAAAAGTACTATTTTGAGAAAGAAAAGTAAGAAGGCAAATATGGAAAAAAGTATTAAATACGCCGTGTGTGAAGCCCCGATATGTGTCGGCTCGCCTACGGTCGGAACCGAGGAGGCATACTCACATCTTAAAGCAAACGGGCTGCTTGAGCTTTTGTCGGACTGCTCGGAATTCACCGATTTCACGTCAAGCAGGACAGAGAAGGAAATACTGAAAGACCCTCGGCTCAAAAACCTCGAAACCGTCGTCGGCGTTAACAAGGCACTGCTTGAAACACAAAGAACGGTTTACAAAAAAGGCCGTTTTCCGATTAATGTCGGCGGAGACCATTCTATAGTTATGAGCTCAATATCGGCGCTGTCCGAAATATCGGGTGCCGAGAACACTGCGGTTATCTATATCGACGGACACGCCGATATAAATACGGAGACAACCTCCCTGTCGGGAAGAATTCACGGAATGCCCCTTGCCGAGACGCTCGGACTGTGTACCGACCTTCTCGATATAGGCTGCAGGAACAAGCCCGCGCTTTTAGGCGAGAACCTTTATTTAATAGGCGCTCACAGCATCGACAACGGCGAATACGGCATAATAAAAGAACAAAAGGTAAATTTATACACACCGAAAGAAGTCGCCGAAAAAGGGGCTCTGCAAGTCGCACACGAGGTGCTTGAGAAAACGCGCGGGAAGAACATTCATCTCAGTTTTGACGTCGATTCAATCGACGGAGCGGAATTCAAATCAACAGGTTACGTAATGGACGGCGGAATGCCGTATTCAACGGTATTCTCGCTTTTGAAAACTTTTATTCTGTCTGGGCGTCTCTCCTCTTTTGACTGTGTTGAGTATAATCCGGCACTCGACAAAAACAGTGCCGACCTTAAAAAGCTCCTTGCTATTTTCGCACTTTTCAAGCAGCTTTGCCGGTCAAACACCTGAGGAACTATTATAACGAAGTCTCGGCGAAGAATGCTTTCGGTTTTGCTGACCGGGCAGCTCTCATGCCCGCTGTTGCCTTTTCGGAGTGCTCTGTCGAAGGAAACTTTACAATACCGAAAAGCGTAACCTACATAGGTTACGGTAATCGAATAAAGCGATGATTTCCAAAGCGAAGCTCTTTCGGGCTTCGCTTTCTTACGTGTTTTTCCGTTTCGGAAATAAAGTGTTCAATTCCCGACGGGCAAATTCGGCAACTTAAAAAGAAACTTTAAGGAAAATATTTCACAAAACGACCAAAACCTTCATCCTTTACGTATAAAATATATCTGCAGGTCAATAATAGGTTGAAAGAAAAATCGGAGGTTAAAAATGGTCAGAGGCTGTCAAAAGAGAACCGTTCATATAAGAGATACCTCAAGCAGGTATTACGAAGAAGCTTTTTTTATTCTGAAGCCCGGAGCGCTTGACCCCGCCGCACAAAGCGACATGATAGAAGAGGCTATGCGTATAGCTGAGGAATCACTTTCGGCATCAGCGCCGGAAAAGGGCAGAAAAAGAAAGGGTTTAAGAGATATCATAATGTTCGCATCGGGATTCGGCACATGTGCCGTGATATGCGCCGTTCTGTCATTTGTTCTCTTTTTATAGCTCTTTTTACTTGACAGACAACAGTCAATAGTTTATAATATTATTGATAATGTTGAACGTTTAAAAATCAGAACAGCCGCATTGTTTTCGGCTCGCATTTTTCGGTCAGATATGCCGTGTCCGCCGTTTAGGCTCCCGCAGGCTTCTGACCTAATTGTCGTGCTTTTCGGCGGCTTTATTACCGCGAAAGCGGAGAAAGGATATTATATGGGAAAAACCAAACCAAAGCTCAGGGTGATGCTCCTCGGCGGTCTTTGCGAAATCGGCAAAAACCTTACCGTCATTGAATACGGCGATGACATAATAATCATCGATTGCGGCCTTGCATTTCCCGATGAAGATATGCTCGGAATCGACCTTGTTATACCGGATATCACCTACCTTGAGAAGAACAAAGAAAAAATCAAGGGAATACTGTTAACTCACGGACACGAAGACCATATAGGCGCAATTCCATATGTGCTGAGGAGCATTAATCCTCCAATATACGGCACCCGCCTGACACTCGGAATACTTGAAAGTAAACTTGCCGAACACAATCTTGAAAATACCCCGATTCTCCACACCGTTGAACCCGGCGATACGGTCAAGCTCGGCGTTTTCAAGGCGGAATTCATAAGAGTTAACCACTCGATTGCCGATGCATGTTGTATAGCGGTCACGACACCTGTCGGCGTTATAATGCACACGGGAGACTTCAAGCTCGACGTCTCTCCCATAGGCGGCGAAATGATGGATGTTACACGTATCGGCGAATACGGAAACAATGGTGTGCTTCTACTTCTTTGCGAGTCCACCAATGTCGAACGTTCGGGATTTACCCCTTCGGAAAGAAAAGTCGGTTCCTCCCTTGATC
>CAZCSZ010000014.1:0-10481 GCA_964501305.1 uncultured Ruminococcus sp. | reverse complement strand
GAAATATGCCGAGGCAAATGAAACGGCAAACAGTATCCGCCGATTCAGTTCGGTTGAAGTTGAGATTATGTAGAGGTTATTATGAAAGATTACAGAAGCACCGAGGAAAAATTCGAATATTCAAGTGAACTTGAATATATCTATAATGAAGTCGAAGGCAGACTTAAACCGTTCTGGTTCAGAGAAGGAACTCACACAGGACCCGATGCCGACGGCAAAACGCCGTTTCTCGATGCATTCAGAAACGAAAACGAGCCGTATGCCGTCAAGCTTGCAAAGGGCATCGTGAACAGCTGGACTTATACCGAGCCCGTAATGCTTGACCGCGACTATCTTGTAGGCTTCACGAGGCCGAGAAGACCCCTTTTCGAGCATTTCTCGTTCGGCATGCAGGTTGATCGCTCCGTGCTGGATATGCCCGCATACAAAGACCGTAAAGAGGCTCTGCTCTCGGAAATTGAAAGCCGTCTCAGCGAGCTTATTCCACTTCAAATGAATTACGTAACGGACGAAGCAAAAAGACGTTTTGCGCCTGCCGACAGACCTGAGGCTTACGAAGATATTTTAGCTTATAAACTCTGGTGGGTCGGAGGTTTCCAAGGCCATACCGTGCCGAATTACGATATCTTGATGAAAGAAGGTATCGTCGGCGTTTTAAACCGAGTAAACGAAAGGCTGTCCGAAGAAACAGACCCACACAAGAATCTTACGCTCACGGCATGTAAAATCATTCTCGAGGGCATGCGTAAATGGATAAAACTTCAGGCGTTGTGTGCCGAAAAAAAGGCCGCCGCCGAAAGTGACCCCGTTCTTTCGGAGAGATACTCAAACGCCGCCGAAAACTGTCGTTTTGTTGCCGACAACGCCCCCGAAACGTTCTATCAGGCAGCACAGCTCATGTGGTTTTACGCTCTTTGGGATGCCGTTGACTGCGTCGGCAGAGCCGACCAATACCTGTGGCCGTTCTTCAAGAAAGCGCTTGAAGAGGATAGACAGCGAGCCGAGGATATTTGTGCAAGCCTCATGCTTAAATTCCACGAGCACGGAATACACAACATCACAGTCGGCGGAATAGACCCCGAAACAGGCGAGGATGCCTCAAACGAGCTTACGTTTTTGATGCTTCAGATTTTAAGAAGAAATCACTCCACTCATCCGAGAATGAGTATAAGAATAAGCGAAAAATCCGACCCTGCGCTGATGAAGCTTGCGGTAAAAATGTGGTCGGAGGGAATGAGTGACCCAACAGTCGCAAGTGACACCTTGATTATACCTTCATTTATAAAAGAATACGGCGTGCCCGAGAAGGATGCGAGAAACTATTCTCTTCTCGGATGTCAAGAGCTTGAAATACCCGGAAAGAGTAATTTCGGATGTGAAGACGGTCTGTTCAATCTTGCGAAAGTACTTGAATTTGCACTGAATGACGGATATTCTAGGTTTGACGGCAGTGTGCGGGTGGGTCTCAAGACGGGACATATAACCGATTGTAACACGTTCGAGGACGTATGGGATGCATACGAAAAGCAGATGAAGTACTTTACAAAGCATTTTGTCGAGCTTTGTAACATGGGTCAGGAAATACGCGCCGTAAACTATGCGAAACTTGTTAAAACTCCTTTAACCGAAGCTTGCATTGAACGCGGACTTTCGCTTGACGAAGGCGGAGCCGTTTATAATTACGGCTGCGTTGAAACAGCGGGTGCCGCCGTCGTCGCCGATTCACTCACAGCTATTAAAAAACTTGTATTCGAACAGAAACTGATTTCGAGGGAAGCTCTTGAATCGGCGCTTGCCGCCAACTTCGAAGGATACGAAAAAGAAAGACTGATGCTTCAAAACCTTTCTCCGAAATACGGAAACGACAACAGCGAAGCCGACGAAATGGCTCGCCGTGTACTTGAGAGCTTTTGGAGCGAAATCAAAAAGTACAAGTCGGTAAGAGGAGATGTTTTCACGGGGGCGTGTTCGCTTCTCAGCAGCGGTCTCGAATACGGAAAACAAACGTGGGCAACACCCGACGGCAGATTTAAAGGCGAGCCTCTCGGCAACTCAATAGGGCCGAAGCCCGGCAATGACAGGAACGGGCTCACAGCCATGCTCACATCATGCGAAAAGCTCCCTCTCAAATTCGGCCTTGGCGGCACAACGTGCAACGTCGTTATTCCTACAAATATAATGCGTACACCAGCCGAAAGGGAGAAAATCGAAAGTCTTATGACCTCATTTCTCAAAAACGGCGGGCAGCTGGCTCAAATTACCACAGCATGCCTTGACGACTTAATAGAGGCAAGAGCAAATCCCGACTCTCATCCCGACCTTATAGTCCGTGTAGGCGGCTTCTCAATCAGGTTTTGTGAGCTTACCGATGCGGAAAAGGACGAGATTATTTCAAGGTACTCGGCATAACAGTGCTGAAGACTCATGATTATTCACAACGGAGTCAAACGTTCCGTTTGTGTACGGCACAGCGACAGACAGCTGCTTTAAAGATGCTTTTTTACCGTTTTAAAGCAAAGAAAACCGTCATTCTTCCGTACGATTGATTTGAATAGGCTCTGTCGTACATGAGCCTTTCCGCAGGTATTATATTTCAACATGCCCGAAGGGTGAAGCCTTCGGGCATTACTATTGTGAGGCTATTCAAAAAAGCGGAGAATAGTTTTGAAAACAAGGAACTTTTTTGAATTGTGTCCGTCTAACTTAACAAACAAACCCGAAAGGAATAACTGCTATGAAGAAAACTATTACTTCACTGACGGCAATTACAGCCGTTCTCATTTCAATTCTGCTTTTGGCATCCTGCAACACAGAAAGCCTCCTTTATACGAAGGAACAGTCTGCAACCAACGGTTTTTTTGATGTTGCGATCACCGAAGACAAAATCGATGATTCGAACGATACGGTTTCAAGTGTCGCCGACAACAGAAAAGACATTGAATACATCACTCTTGACATCGAAACAAAAAAATACAGCGAATTTCTCGACTCTCTGAACAGTGAGATTAAGAGAATCGGCGCATATATTGAAAGCTCCAACATTTACGGTTCGGGTTTAGACATGTCGCGAAACCGCTTTGCATCTCTTGTTATAAGAGTACCGAAAACGGCATGTGGCGATTTCACTTCTTTCGTTTCGGAAAACAGCGCCGTAACATCGGAAACAAAGGAAAGCGATGACGTCACCGTTGAATATGTTGACACAGAGAGCCGTATCAAAGCATTGAAATTGGAAAAGGAAGCTCTTGAGGATATGCTTTCAAAGGCGGATACTGTTGACAATATAATCACAATACGGGACCGTCTGACCGAAGTCATTTCAAAAATAGAATCGTACGAGAGCCGACTTCGCACAATAGACAATCTTGTCGATTATACGACGGTTACGGTGAATATATCGGAGGTCGAGCACACAACTCCGGGTTACGAGGTTGGAGTTATGCAGCAAATCGGAAGGAACATTCTCATCAACCTTGAAGATATCGGAAATTTCTTCGTAGACATATTCGTTTTCATTGCAAGCTCCCTTCCCTACATTCTGATTTTGGCTATTGTTGCAGCTGTCGCTGTTATTACGATTAAACGCATAAGAAAAAAGAAGGCCACCTCAACTACGAAGGTATCGGTTGTTAATCCCGAAAAGGACAGCTCCGAAATCGGCAAATAAATACTCTTTTCTCAAAACGATTGCATTTTACGCCGAAATGGATTATAATATGCTTATTATTTATCCAAGGGGCGCCAAATGAGTATCACAACCGCTTTTTCCACAGTTCTTATAATGCTTCTTTACGCAGTGCCGGGGTTCGCAATGACGAAAACCGGGCTTGTCAAAGAAGGAGAGATACCCGCTCTCGCACGTCTTTTAATGTATGTCTGCCAGCCCGTCCTTGTCATCTCCTCAATGTCGTCGCTTGGCAGAAGCAGCTCTGCCGTGCTGAACCTTGTAACCGTATTTGCCGTCATGTTTGTTTCACAAGGAGCGCTGATAGGTCTTTTGTACATTCTTATGAGAAAAAGAACCGACGACCCGAAATACAGAATTTACGCCTTGGCGTGTGCAATGGGCAATTGCTCTTTTATGGGCATACCGGTTCTTCAGGCACTCCTTCCCGATAATCCGGAGGCAATCGCCTACTCGGCAGCCGCTTCTCTTGCACTGAATATTCTCGGATGGACTGTCGGAAGTGCGGTTATTATGAAAGACAGCCGTTTCATTTCGCTGAAAAAGGTATTTTTGAATCCGACAACGATTGCGGCGGCAGTGGCACTTGTAATTAACTTTACGGGACTGTCTTTACCTACAGTCCTGTCGGATGCCGTCGGTCTCGTCGGAAAAATGTCAACTCACCTTTGTATGATTATTATGGGCATGCGGCTTGCGACTGTAGATGCAAAAAGCATTTTTGCAAGCATAGGTAATTACGCCGTTATTCTTGTCAAACAGTTCGCCTTTCCAGCCGCAATTCTCGGTATAATGACTGTTCTTCGGATTGACCCCGTAATACGTGCATCTTGTTTTATTATGCTTTGCTGCCCTTCCGCCAGCGTTGTGCTCAATTTCTCGGAAATGCTCGGCAGCGGGCAGAAAACCGCCGCCTCCATTGTACTTTTGAGTACGGTTTTGAGTATTGTATCAATTCCCCTCATGATTTTGCTGATTTGACGGCATTTATTAGTTTTAACAGGTGAAAACACGCCGTCAAGCATCAGACGGGCGCCGAAATTTCGGCGCCCGTCTGCTTTGCTCTTTTGATATCTTAACGTATTCCGACTCTAAGATGGCATCTCACGCTTTGAGCCCTCAAAAAAATGTTGTTATCCCATAAACAAAAGACACCATTTTACTAATCGAAGTTTTTCCTCACTTCTCCGATATCATTCTTTCGAGTTCAAAAACGCTGTGCGCCACTTGCCGAGCACCTGCTTTAATAAGTACATCACGTGACCTGAAGCCCCAATCGACACAAATAAGGTCAATACCGGCATTTTTCGCACTTTCAACGTCAACCTCAGAGTCTCCGATATAAAGAGTATCCTCCTTTGTGACCCCAAGAGAATTCATTATCTGATAAAAACCGTCGGGGCAGGGCTTGCGGCGTACTTCCTCTGTTTCGCCGCGCACGACGGAAAAATCCCCCTTGAAATGAATATCGCAAAGGGTTTTTACGGCGCTGTCGGCTTTATTTGAAAGCACGGCGCATTTTACGCCCGATGCGGAAAGATTACGAAGAAGTTCGGTAATGCCCGTATACGGGCGTGTGCTGTCATTACAATGAAGGGCGTAGTACTCCTTAAATGACTCGGTTACAAGGGACAAAGTCTCATCGGTTGTTGTGTCCGGAACGCATCTTGCAATAAGATTTCCGATACCGTTTCCGACAAAACTCCTGACCTCTTCAAGAGTTCTTGTCGGCATTGAATAGAGCTTCATTGTACGGTTTACACTGCAAAAAAGGTCATTCAAAGTGTCAAGAACCGTACCGTCAAGGTCAAATATGATCAGTTTATACTTCATTTTACACCTCTCTTATTATATCATATCACATTTTCCGAAAATGTAAAGAATTTCGCTTAAAAATGCTTGACATATACCCCTGTGGGGTATATAATGAATACAAAGAAAATACGGAGGTATAATATATTGAATAGTGAATGCTGCAACCGCTTTGAAAAGAGAGTTCGAAGCGACGAAGAATACAAGAAACTGCACAACAGGCTGAACCGCATTGAAGGACAGATACGGGGAATATCCAAAATGCTGGAAAACGATGCATATTGCATAGATATCCTCAATCAGGTTGCCGCCGCCTCGTCGGCGCTCGGTTCTTTTTCCAAAGAATTGCTGTCACAGCATTTAAAAACGTGCGTTGCGAACGATATTGCCAAAGGAAATACAGAAAAAATCGATGAAGTAACAGAGGCTGTTTCAAAACTTATAGGTTAGGTTATTATGAGAAAATTCAAAGTTGGCGGTATGAACTGCGCCGCATGTTCAGCAAGAGTCGAAAAAGCAGTTTCTTCACTTGAGGGGGTACAGAAATGCTCCGTTAACCTTCTCACCGCCGATATGACGGTTGAGGGCGACGCCGACAGTGCCGATATAATCGGCGCCGTTGTAAAGTCGGGGTATACCGCAACCGAATTAGAAAGAGGCGGCGGCAAGGTTCCCGAAAAGAGCGCGAGCGACGAGATAGAGGGAGTTGCCGCAAGGCTTATCTCATCGGTTGTTCTTCTTATTCCGCTGATGTACATTTCAATGGGGTCAATGTGGAATTTGCCCCTTCCGGAATTCACAAAAAATGCGGTATTACTCGGTTTGGCGGAAATGTTGCTTGCGGCATCTGTGATGGTAATCAATCAAAAATTCTTCATAAACGGCTTCAAAGGGATTATTTACGGCGCACCGAACATGGACACCTTGGTATCAATAGGTTCAGCCGCTTCCTTTGTTTACAGCACGTGGGTACTGTTTGACGCCGCATCGGGTTCGGGACACACTTCGGCTCACAGCTATTATTTCGAATCCGCCGCTATGATACTGACACTTATAACGGTCGGCAAACTTCTTGAAGCCTATTCCAAAGGAAAAACAACCGATGCGATTAAGTCGCTGATGGAAATGACACCCGATACGGCAAGAATAATAAAAGATGGCAAAGAAGTTACCGTCGAATCGTCTGCACTTTCGGTCGGTGACATATTTGTTTTAAGACCCGGAGACAGCATACCCGCCGACGGCACGGTTATCGAAGGTTTCAGCTCCATTGACGAATCCATGCTGACGGGAGAGTCGGTCCCCGTTTATAAAACCGTAGGTGACAAAGTATCGGGCGGAAGCCGCAACACCGACGGATTTCTCAAATGCAAGGCACTCGGAGTAGGAGAGGATACTGCTATTGCCAAAATAATCAAAACGGTCAACGATGCAGCCTCAAGTAAAGCTCCGATTTCCAAAAAAGCCGATGCGGTGGCGGGCGTATTTGTCCCTATTGTCATGATTATTTCGCTTGTAACACTTTTCGCATGGCTTATAATCGGAGAGAGTTTCTCTTTTGCGCTCTCACGTGCAGTTTCGGTCCTTGTCATCAGCTGTCCGTGTTCGCTCGGGCTTGCAACGCCTGTTGCGGTCATGGTCGGAAGCGGAATAGGCGCAAAGCACGGAATACTCTTCAAAAGTGCGGAAATGCTTGAGGAGGCGGGAAAAGTTCAAACAGTTGTATTTGACAAAACGGGAACGCTCACAAAAGGTCAAATGACAGTTACCGATACCGTACCCTTCGGTTGTACAAAGGAAAAACTTTTGACCTATGCGTGCACAGTCGAAATCAAAAGCGAACACCCGATAGCAAAAGCCGTTTGCGCTTATGCAGACAAGAACGGGGTTTTACCGCTTGAGAGCGAGAACTTCACATCTCTTGCCGGCAGAGGCGTAAAAGCAAAAGTTCAAACGAGCGAAGTGATAGGCGCGTCGGCACGCTATATGGCCGAAATAACGGGTGTTCCGTCTGAGGCAATGGAAACGTGTGATAAATTCGCAAACGAGGGTAAAACACCCCTTATTTTCGCCGAGAACGGCATTGTAATCGGAATTGTGGCGGTTGCGGATACACTCATAGAGGATGCCAAGACTGCAGTCAGTGAGCTTCATGCTCTCGGCATAAAAACCGTGATGCTTACAGGTGACAGTAAAGTCGTTGCCGATACGGTTTCAAAAGAACTCGGTATCAAAGAGGTGTACGCCGAAGTCCTTCCCGACGGCAAAGAGGAAATTATCAAGTCCGTTTGCGAAAAAGGCAAATGTGCTATGGTCGGAGACGGGATAAACGATGCTCCAGCCCTGACACGTGCTGACATTGGAATTGCCGTAGGCGCGGGAACCGACGTTGCCATTGACTCAGCCGATATAGTACTTTCATCAAGCAGTGTATCAAGCGTTGCCGATGCAGTAAAGCTCAGCCGAAAGACACTCGTAAACATTAAGGAAAACCTGTTCTGGGCATTTCTTTACAACTCCGTCGGAATACCTATTGCGGCGGGAGCACTTATTCGCCCTTTCGGTATTGAACTCAGCCCTATGATTGCGGCGGCGGCAATGAGCCTTTCGAGTTTCTGCGTTGTCATGAACGCTTTGAGACTTAACCTGTTTAAAATCAGAAAAACTCCGACTGCGAAAAAATCAGCCGAAGTCGAAGAAATAAAATACATTAAGGAGAAAAAAGATATGACCAAAACCGTTAAAATCGAAGGAATGATGTGTTCACACTGCGAAGCAAGAGTTGCCAATGCCCTATCGGAGCTTCCCGGAGTTGAAAACGCCGTGGCAAGTCACGAGACGAGAACGGCTACTCTTACACTGAGTGCCGACGTTCCGGACGAACTCATCAAAGAAACAGTCGAAAAGCAAGGCTACACAGTATTATAATCTTGCTCTTCAGTCCAAATCATAGAGGCAATGGTATAATCACAGACTCGCTGCAGTTCGGCATACAGTTATATGTAATATAAACAGAACCACTTGAAATAAGGCGGAGTTATACCGTAATGTTTAGCGACCTGCCTTGCAAATGGCGACGAACGCTTCGAAATAAAAAAGCACCGCACAGAGAATCCGTTTTCGGAAACTCTGTGCGGTATGTTTATTGTACAAGTATAGTTGCGGCAAAGTAGACAACTTAAAATCGGTAACGCATTTATAAAACGACAAAGCAATTTCCGCTTCGGCGGAAAACGCCTTGTCCCATTCGACCTTGAGGCCGTGCACGCACTTTACTGACCTCTGATCCAATCGCCCCATGTCTTATAATATGTACCTACAAGGTGACTGCCGTCGCATGCATATTTATCCGAAAGATTTCCCTGCTCGTCATCAAACAGAGAGTTTACATCAATGTAAAAAACGGAAGAACTATCGGCAAGTGTCGAAATCATTGAATTCAACTTGTCAATTTTCTCGTTGTTGTATATGTCACTTGTCTCCGATTTTTCCTTTACAACGTGCAAGTTCGCCTCAATATAAATCTTGGCGTCGGGCTGTGCCGCCTGTACTTCTTCGACAAGCGCCTTGTATTTTGTAAAAACGGCATCCATGTTGTACCCAAGCTCATTAATTCCGAGCATTATGAATATCTTACGGTATGAAACCCGTGCAAGTAAATCTTCAAACGAAATCTTACCGCGTCCCCCGACATCAACCGATTCATTGTGCACGTTGAAAACGCTCATGCCGGTCGTTGCGAAATAGTCCGCCTCAATGATATCGGAATAGTCGCGAATTCCGATTGTTCTCGAATCGCCTATAAAAAGAACATCACTCATATCACCGTCAATTTCTTTGGGAGCGGGAGGTTCTTTATGAGACGGGCTTTTTGTATTTTCTACGGTATCCGTTGTTAAATCGCCGTTTTCGATATCTGTTACGGAAGAAATACTATCAGTTTCATCGGTTCTGATTTCACAGTCGATAAGACTTGCGGTATGCATTTCCGATTCATTGCCGGATAGTTCATCCTTGCCGGCTTGAGCACCGCTAAACGACTCCGTGTCGGAACTGCTTTTTGAAAGCTTAGCTTTAATATCGGGATATATAATCACGCCAATAAGAACCGTCAGACACAATATTACCGCAACGGTAAAGTAAATAGGCGTGTTGTTTCTTCGTCTCAAGCTCAAAGTTGCATTCCCCTCTCGAACATTTGTCGAATTAACCCGTTTTTCGGTTTCTTCTATATTATTACATAGAAAGCATTGGAATGTATGACGTGTTTGTAAACATTACAATTTTTTTTACATTTGTGGAAAAGCAACTTTTAAGTCGTATGTTATTTGCATTTTCGGCAATTGCCAATTACGGTATCGCACGTTTTCGCAGTCGCCTAAAAACGGGCAAAGGCGCTCTTTATGAGCGCCTCTTCTTTATTCGCTTTCGACAGCGGAATTCTCAATTGGTTTTTCTATTTTAACTTCGACTATTCTTCGGTTTTGAGTTTCCGTAATCGTTATCTTCAAACCGTTATACTCGAAAGTTTCGTTCTCTTCGGGTATATGTCCGAGTTTTTCCATTATCCAACCGCTGACTGTATCGGAATCCGATTCTTCATCCTCGATATCGGCAATTTCGAAAAAGTCATCAAGAATAACGGTACCTTGTACCAAAAATGTGTTTTCGGCTTCTTCAATTACATCTTCAACAACCTCGTCATGTTCGTCCCAAATCTCACCGACAAGCTCTTCTAAAATGTCTTCCATTGTTACAAGACCCGCAGTTCCACCGTATTCGTCGACGACAACGGCAATGTGGGTTTGCTCTTTTTGAAGTTCACGAAGTAAATTGCTGATTTTCATTGTCGGAGCAACGAAAACTGCTTTTTGAAGTATATCCGCAAGATTTCTTTTCTTGTCAATAACTTCCTCATAGAAATCTTTTTGATGAATTATACCTATAATGTTGTCAAGCGAACCACTGTAAACAGGGATACGCG
>CAZCSZ010000013.1:1941-10579 GCA_964501305.1 uncultured Ruminococcus sp. | reverse complement strand
GAAACGGCGTTCATTAAGCGGACAGCATTAATCCCACAAATAAAACGGGCGGACATAATCCGCCCGCTTTATTTGCTTTGTATCCATGTCGGTCAATGTACCCGTTTTTACCGGTGCTTGCTTTACAGGCTCAACGTTAGGCTATTGTACCCGATTTCTCAAATGCCGTTTAAGGTCTGTTAGGGCGGACTAAAGCTGTCTTTTGACGGCCTTAAGGCGAAAACAAAAAAACCGTTCTCATTTGAGAACGATTTTGGTGACCCGTGGGGGAATCGAACCCCCGTTTTCGCCGTGAGAGGGCGATGTCTTAGCCGCTTGACCAACGGGCCGAATACAGCTTAAACAGTATATCACATCTTTTCCGAAAATGCAATAGTTTTTTGAAAAAATCCAAAATAAAATCACAGAATTGATTTTCAAAGTCCCTCTTTGACGAAAAAGCGCGAGCAGCAGTGCTTTTACGGTGCGGCTTCGGCTGAAAGCGACGGGTTGCCGAATACGAGGTTGTCAACGGTCAGTGACGGCACAAGGCATGCGGCGTCGGTACTGCCGCACTCGCGGCAAAACAGCGCTCCGCCCGTCGGGTCATACTCTTTTTCCAAAGCGTAGTACAACGCTAACTTCTCTTGCCGTATTTCGCCGACAGTAAGCTCTTTTTCAAATGATTTAAACACCGTACTCTTAAATGCACCCGGTTCAAATACGACGCCGTCCACCGTATCGGGAAAACTACCGTCGGAAAGTCTGTTAAGCACCGTAGCGCAGAAAGCGGTTTTCGCAAGAAGGGATTTTCCATTCATTTCAAAGTGACAAAGCCTTATAATAAGCTCGGCATCTTCTTCGTTCATTTTCGTGAAGGAATAATTCGGAGAAACCGTGTTCAAATCGACCCGACGACTGTCACTGCCGCACGAGAAAAGAAATACGAGAGATAGGACAATAACGGCAAAAGCGGATATTTTTCTTAAAATACTCATTTTACACCCCCTATATATTCTGCCCGGAAAAGTCGCTTATATTTCACCTGTTATACCCGAAAACAATTTAAGTTTTATATACCGCATCACAGTCGTTTTAAATAGCCGCTTCATTTTCGGAATATGTTCGCTCATAAAAAAACAGGCGGCCTTGCGGCCGCCTGCCCGAACTGAATTATCAGTTGGTTAACAGAATTTTCTTGAGATTCAGTAAATCGGCTGTTGTAATAATGCCGTTTGAATCGGTATCCGCGTTTGCGAGCACGATATCCTCATCGGTAAATAAGCCGAGCGTATAGTACTTAAGGTACAGAAGGTCGAAGTTCGTAACAATACCGTTGCCGTCGACGTCTCCCTTGACACCGTCAAGCTCGAGCTTTGCGTAAAGTGTTATTGGGTTATTTGTATAAGAGACTGTCGTTATCGGTGTGCCGGCATAATTCGGTGTTATGTACCAACCGCCGAACGTGTATCCGTCTATATCCGGTGTTTCGGGCGTGAAGTTGTTGCCGAGAACGCCTGTTTTAAGTGTTGTTTGTCCGTTTATAACGAGTTTAACACCACCGTATTCGATAGCTTTTTTGGAGACTATTCTTATCTGAATTTTGTTTACCGTGTAATTGCTTGAAGTTCCGCTTGTCGAACCTACAACCGAACCGTTCTTTTTCCAAGAAGTCCAACCTTTATATCCCGCAGTCTGCACTCCGCGACGTTGGAGAACTCTGTATTCGATATCGAAGTAGTTCGCAAGGTTGCCGGTCAGGCTCGCCGAGATACCGATAATCGGATTTGATGACTGATATGTTTCGCCTTCGGCAATTGTTACCGATTTTGTACTGCTTGCGCTTTCGTACAGAGTTACCGTTGCCGAACCGTCAACAGTGCTTTTCGCAATGTCAAATGAAAATCCTTTGACCGTAGCGCCGTATGTCATACATCCGCCGCTGACAGCGGGATGCCACTGTGCCGAGTAGTCCAAAGGCCATGTGAGAGAAGTGTCCGTAAATGCTCCGTAGACTGAGTATGTCAGTTTCGGTATATCCTTTCCGTAAGCTGTTTCCATATAAGCTATTCTTTCGGAAAGCCATGTTTTCATTTGGTTTGTAACATAGATCATCTGCTCTTCGAAAGTACCACTCGGAAGAACCTCGTCCATTGTTGTACTGCGGTCAAGGAACATCCAGAACCATCTTGTGTAGTTAGCAATAAGTGAATCCCATTGCTGTGTTTGATATGTTTCAATCATTTGGAAAATATTGTCCTCACAAAGAACGTCTTTTGCCGTCTCGTCGTAGAAGTTGTCAACGAGCTCAACGAATTCGGGGTAACGGAAGAGCTGTTTGTAAATATCACATCTGTAAGCATCGGTGGATTCAACGAGGTTTTTGCAGAAATCGGAGTTTGTACTCTGTTCGCAGTCATCCTGCCAACCGCATATGCGGTCGAAGTCCCAAATCGGCCCGCAATGGATAACGTCGGCTGCACCGTCAAAATAGAAATATGTACTGGCGAGCATACAGTCGATTTGCATGAATACTTCATTTACGAAGTAGTACTGAATGAAGGAGTTGACATCAATGTGTGATGCGACCTCTTCCCATGTTGTATCCGAGCTGTAAAGTGCTTCTTCGAAAGCGTTAACTTTGTCGCTTGCGTGAACCTGAACTTCAAGACTCTTTTGTGCCGCTTCGGGTGTTGAGGTATCCTCGATATCCGTTACGTATTCTTTGAAAACGTAAGGCTTTTTGCTGTAGTCTCCGATAAAGTTAATGTCTCCGGACTCAACACGCTGCGACGATTCCATTTCAAGAAGTACGCCGTAATCGTCATTGAGGTCAACTCTGCCCGAACCGATTTCGTTTTTCTCTATGAGCTGATATGTTCCGTTGTACTCTCCGTCGATATAGAGATCGACGAACTCGGATTCACCCGCATCGTTCATTCCGAGCTGACGTGCAACTTCAAATGCGAGCTTGCTTCTTATTCCCGTACCGTCAAGGTAGTTCGCGAGAAGAACCCATTTCTTCGCTTTGGGCATACCGAACAGCGAAGTTTTCTTATCGAATTTAATCTGGTAAGGCTTCTTGATGAAACCGAAGGTTGTATTACCTCTCGTTTTCATCTCAATCTGCGTCGATGCAAGGTCATATTCCGCATTATCAGCGCCTGCTATTTGAGCATGAGCATTGATTTTCTCTTCCTTGCTTGCATGAATCGTATCAAGGGAGTATCCGCTGTCTATCGTAATCGAAAGAGCAGGGAGCGATGTATGCATAACGGTGACTGTTTTGGAGTTTACCGTAACCGAAGTGCCGTTTTGCGTACCCATGAAGAATTTTTTTGCGTTGTAGTCAACGCTCTGTGTTCCCGATACAGAGTTTATACTGCTTTTGCTTGTGACCGTAAGTGTGTCACCTTCAAAATTACTCGGGAGCATAATGTAGTATGTGCCGTCATCGTCGTATGCCGCAACGTCAAAGGCAAGTCCCGCGTTGTCGCTTGCCAAAGCCCAAAAAGTGTAGCTTGTGATTGCCTTTCCGGCAAAGGCAAGCGGGATGCTTGTTACAAGCAACATTGCCGCAAGAAAAAGCGTGAGGGAAGTTTTCAGAAACTTTTTCATTGATTCCTCTTTTTTGTGTGCTGTGCACGTAATATCTTTCGGAGGGGATGAAGCCCCCAAAAATTAATTATATTATATAATGGTGTAACATATAAGTCAAGTAGCACAAATTATTTTACATACATTTTAAAATTTCGGCAAAAAAATACAGAGTAATTTCTCCGAAACACTTTATTTTTCGGAGAAAATGTGGTATACTTTTTAGGTTAAAGGTTTTAAAATCGGAGGATATCGGTTTGATTAGAAACGACTTAAGAAACGTAGCGATAATAGCACACGTCGACCACGGCAAGACAACGCTTGTCGACGAAATGCTCAAACAGTGCGGAGAGTACCACGAAAATCAGGCGGTGACCGAACGTGTAATGGATTCGGGTGACCTTGAAAGAGAACGTGGAATTACAATTCTCGCCAAAAACACATCCGTTGAGTATAACGGGGTAAAAATCAATATAGTAGACACTCCCGGACACGCCGATTTCGGCGGTGAGGTTGAGAGGATTCTCAAAATGGTAAACGGAGTAATACTTCTCGTCGATGCCGCAGAGGGACCGATGCCGCAGACACGTTTCGTTCTCGGACGTGCAATGGAAATGGGCCACCGTGTAATCGTCGTTGTTAACAAAATCGACAAGCCCGATGCGAGAATACACGAAGTAATAGATGAAGTACTTGAACTTCTGATTGACCTTGATGCAACCGACGAACAGCTCGACAGCCCCATGCTTTTCTGCTCCGGCAGAGCGGGCACGGCGTCTATTTCTCCCGAAGTTGCGGGAACTGACCTTAAGCCGCTGTTCGACACCATTCTCGAATATATACCTGCACCCGAAGGCGATGCCGATGCACCCCTTCAGCTTCTCGTTTCGTCAATCGACTACAACGACTATGTCGGACGTATCGGTATCGGCAGAGTCGAAAGAGGTACGGTAAAGGTAAACCAAGAGGCTGCCATTGTCAATTACCATGCACCCGAAACGACGGAGAAAACGAAGATAGTTTCTCTCTATCAGTTTGACGGGCTGTCAAGGAAAAATGTCGAAAGCGCAACTGTCGGCGATATCGTATGCTTCTCAGGTGCCGCCGATATTACAATCGGTGACACGATAACATCACCCGAAGCTCCCGAAGCGCTTGAATTTGTCAAGGTTTCGGAACCCACAATGGAAATGACTTTTTCCGTCAACGATTCACCTCTTGCGGGACGCGACGGTAAGTTTGTAACTTCAAGACAGATAAGAGAACGTCTTTATAAAGAAACGCTTCGTGATGTATCGCTAAGAGTATCCGACGGTGAGACAACCGACAGCTTCAAGGTTGCGGGCAGAGGCGAAATGCATTTGTCGATATTAATAGAAACAATGCGCCGTGAAGGATACGAGCTTTGCTGCTCGACCCCGCATGTGCTTTATAAGACTATAGACGGCAGAAAATGCGAACCGATGGAAAAAGTCACAATAGATGTTCCCGAGGAATATTCCGGAACGGTTATTCAAAAACTTTCGGCAAGAAAGGGCGAACTTCTCGAAATGGCACCTGTCGGAAGCAGAATGAAGATTGAGTATTCAATCCCCGCAAGATGCCTCTTCGGATACAGAAGTGAATTCCTCACCGATACAAGAGGAGAGGGTATAATCAACTCGATTTTCGACGGATATCAGCCGTACAAGGGAGATATAACGATAAGATACACAGGCTCTCTCGTAGCATCGGAAGCCGGAGAATCAACCTCTTACGGACTTTACAACTGTCAGGACAGAGGAACAATGTTCATAGGCGTTCAGACAGAGGTTTACGAGGGAATGATAGTCGGAGAAAACCCGAAACTCGGCGATATTGCCCTCAACGTATGTAAGAAAAAGCATTTGACGGCTATACGTTCGTCGGGTGCCGACGAAGCGCTCAGACTCACCCCTCACAAGGTGTTCAGCCTTGAACAGGCAATAGAATTCATAGCCGAGGACGAGCTGATGGAGGTAACTCCTCACTATTTGAGACTGAGAAAGCGTATTTTGAACACGGAACTTCGCTTGAAGGACGAGGCAAAACGCAAGAAGGCGAACTGATATACAAACGTGTGGGCAAAGGACTTCTCTTGCCCGCTGCCGAAAAAACCGATTTTTATAAAATCGGTTTTTTTGTTGACTTAGACGGCTGTTGATATTATAATAAAGGTAAAGAATTTGCGGGAGGAATATATGGCACAACGTTACACAGATGTCAAAATCGGAATGAGAAGTGTTTTGACCGATGTTGAAACTTCGGAAAAAACGTGCATAAAGCATTCGCTGCGCGGAAAATTCGAAGAGTCAAACGGCGCTTTTTCCTTCATCTTCGGTGTACCCGAAGACGATGGCGCTTTGCCTAAAGAAATATCCGTACACGTTAATGACAGCACGGCAACCGTCACGGAAAAGGGAGATGCCGTGTGCAAAATGACAATAGACGGCGAAAAGCGAAGTACGGACTATACAACTCCCCTTGGAAAATTCATTTTGGAAACCGAAAACGGCAAGGTCAAAACCGTCAAAAACGGCTCTGTGCTGACCGTTTTTCTGTCATATACCGCAACTCTGCAAGGGCTTGACAGGCAGGACGTAAAAATACGCTTTGACATCGAAAAGGAGGCCTTTCGACATGACCGATAAAGAGTTTAAAAACGAGATTAAAAAGGGACTTTCGGGCGGGTATCTCTTTTACGGTGAGGAGGACTACCTTAAAGAATACTATATCAACGCCGCAAAGGACTCAATTCTCAAAGGCGATACCGATTTTGCCTCTTTCAATCTTATAGAATGCGATGAGGCTGATTTTTCCCCGTCAAGGCTTGCCGATGCACTCCTTGCAATGCCGATGATGAGCGACAGGGTGCTTTGTATATTTCACGTCAGACTGTCCAAACTCCGTGAAAACGAGAGAAAAGAGCTGTATGATGTTCTTTCAAGCGTTGAAAACAGTAAAACGGCTGTACTTCTTCTTGTTGCATGTACGGGGTATTTCGATGCCGGAAACATAAAGAAGAACAGGCCGAGTGCGCTCTTTCGTGACATAACAAAATATCTCGTTCCCGTTGAATTCGCAAGGCAAAGTACGGCGGCGCTTCGAAAATGGGCCATGCGGCATTTTGAAAATGACGGCCTTACGGCTTCACCCGTCACGGTTGACAGGATAATCAAACTGTCAAACGGAGAAATGCTCTCTTTGTCGTCGGAGATTGAGAAACTCATATGCTATGCAAAGGCAAACGGATACACGGAAATCACCGACAAATCGGTTGAACTTCTTTGCTCCGACAGTGCCTCTCTCGAAGCGTTTGCACTTTCAAATGCGATTGCATCGGGAAATAAGAGAGAAGCACTTGCCGCACTTTACGAGTGTAAGAGCAAGAGGCAGAAACCGCAGGCAATACTTGCGGGAATTACCTCGGAATTCAACAATATGTACAAAACAGCCGTATATCTCGGAGAGGGCATGACAAGAGACAGCATAGCAAACCTTATGGGACTTCATCCTTACAAAACATCGATTTACATTGATGCCGTATCCCGAACCGAAATATCAAGACTCCGTGCGGCGCTCGAAAGATGTCGGGATGCCGACAGGGCTCTTAAAAGCTCATCTATAGATTATATTGCGCTTGAAAGGCTTATCTGCACTATGCCGTCACGGCTCGGTGCATCGGACAGGTAGTATGGAAAAGAAAAAGCTGTATTTTCCGATACCGATAGTCGTTGAAGGTAAATATGACAAAATGAAGCTTTGCGAAATTGTCGACGCAACTCTTATTACGACAGAGGGATTCGGTATATTTAACAGGAAGGAAAAACTTGCGCTTATAAAACGGCTTTCCGAAAACGGTGTCGTTTTGCTCTGCGACAGCGACGGAGCAGGCGGAGTTATCCGTCGGTATATAATGAGTGCGCTGCCGAGCGAAAAAATATACAATCTTTATATACCCAAAATCGAAGGCAAGGAAAGAAGGAAAAGAAAACCTTCAAAAGAGGGAACACTCGGAGTGGAGGGAATGGAGAGCGAGATGCTCTATTCAATGCTGTCCTCCTTTTTGGACAGTCACTTTGACGGCAATATGCCGAAAAGAGACACGGCAAAAGTCACGAAAGCGGATTTTTATATGTACTCTCTTACGGGAAAAAAAGACAGCCGAAAGGCAAGGGATAATTTTTGCCTTGCGTGCGGTTTACCGCGCGGCATGACAGCTCCCGCTCTTCTCGGAGCCGTGAATATTTTGATGGGAAGAGAAGAATTCTTTAAAATATGCCACTCTCTCGAAACGGATATTTAACAGTGCCTGTCGGCACGGAAAGGCTATTATGATTGGAAACGGATTTTTGCCCGTAACTCCCGAAGAGGTGCGTGCTCTCGGACGTGAAGTCCCCGATTTTGTATATGTTTTCGGTGATGCTTACGTCGACCACCCTTCATTCGGGCCCGCTATTATATCCCGCGTACTCGAAGATGCGGGTTTTGTCGTTGCGATGCTTCCGCAACCCGACTATAAGAGCGCCGATGAGTTCAAAAAGTTCGGAAAACCGAGGCTCGGGTTCCTTGTGAGCGCGGGCAATATTGACTCAATGGTAGCTCATTACACAGCCTCCAAAAAGAGAAGAAACGACGATTATTACAGTGCAGGCGGCAAGGCGGGGAAAAGGCCCGACCGTGCCGTTATAGTGTATTGCAACAGGATAAGAGAAGCATACGGAGATATTCCGATTATAATCGGCGGACTTGAGGCATCACTCCGCCGCTTTGCGCATTACGATTACTGGGACGACAGAGTTCGCCGAAGTGTACTTGTGGACAGCCGTGCCGATATTTTGGAATACGGTATGGGAGAAAAAACTACTTTGCGGGTGGCTAAACTGCTTGACAGAGGAATACCCGTTAGGAAAATCCGTGATGTGAGAGGGACTGTATACCTTGCGCCGAGGGGTGAGAAAATTCATTATGAAAACGCACTCGGCACAGATGAAAACGGCGAACCTGCGGGATATGACTTCGACACTTTAAAGAGCGACAAAAA
>CAZCSZ010000013.1:0-1931 GCA_964501305.1 uncultured Ruminococcus sp. | reverse complement strand
AAGGCACTTGCCGATGCTTTTAAAATTCAGTATTACAACAACGATGCGCTGAACGGCAAGGCGATAGTCGAATATTACGACGGCAAAATGCTCGTCCAAAATCCGCCGATGGAGCCGCTTGAAACAGCGGAGCTTGACAAAGTGTACGCTCTGCCATATATGAGAGACTGGCACCCGATGTACGCATCGGAAGGCGGAGTTCCCGCAATTAACGAAGTGAAGTTTTCAATAACTCACAACAGAGGATGCTTCGGTGGGTGCAATTTCTGTGCTCTTGCCTTTCATCAGGGACGAAGTGTCCGTTCGAGAAGTATTGAATCGGTAGTCGCCGAGGCGGAACTTCTGACCCGTCTTGACGGCTTTAAAGGCTATATTCACGACATTGGAGGGCCCACCGCTAACTTCCGTCACCCCGCGTGCGAAAAGCAGCTGAAAAGCGGTGTATGTAAGACGAGAAGGTGCCTTGTGCCGAAGCCTTGCCCCAATCTCAACGCCGACCACAGTGAATATGTCGAACTCCTTCGGCGTGTTGAGGCAATATCGGGTGTAAAGAAGGTATTTATCCGTTCGGGAATACGGTTTGACTATATGTTGTGTGACAGCGACGAGACCTTCTTCAAAAAGCTTGTTTCGGACCACGTCAGCGGACAGCTGAAGGTTGCGCCCGAACACTGCACCTCTCACGTTCTGTCCTGCATGGGAAAACCCGATATATCGGTATACGACAGGTTCAGAAAACGTTTTTTCGAGCTTTCAAGTGAAGCGGGACTGAAACAGTACCTCGTTCCGTATCTTATGTCAAGTCATCCCGGCAGTACTCTAAATGATGCGGTTGAGCTTGCTCTTTACATGAAGAAAATAAATCTGAATCCAGAACAGGTGCAGGATTTTTATCCGACACCCGGCACCGCCTCCACCGTTATGTACTATACCGGAATCGACCCGCTTACGGGAAAAAAAGTTTACTGCACGACGGATTACAGGGAAAAGCAGCTTCAAAGAGCTCTTCTTCAATACTATAAACCTTCAAATTATGCCCTTGTTCGAGAAGCGCTTATTAAGTGCCACCGTGAGGACTTAATCGGTTGGGGAGAAGACTGCCTTGTAAAACCTGCAAAGAGTGGCGGAGCAAGCGGGACAGCGGATAAAGACGGACGCAAATTTCACGATAAAGGGCGAAAAAACAGCCGCTTAAACGGTGAGAAAAATGCCAAAGCGAGCGGAAATAAAAATGTCAAGGCAAACATCAAAGCAGGCGCCAAGACAAACGGAAAGAGCAACGCCAATGTACACGGAAAGAGCAAAAGAACAAAGAAGGCCGATACCGTCAACAGCTCAAGACACACCGCCAAAGAAAAGCATCGGAGCAGGCCAAAGTGAAAGTCGACGAAAAGCAAGGCTTAATGCCGAGATAAAAGGATAAGCTCAAAACAACCGAGATTATTAAGTCCTGTATGCGGGGGCGGGCTCCTTTAAATACGTTGCAATCGGATTTTCGGTGTTTTACCGTGAAGATTCATTTACAGAGGCAAACGGTATATGGCGGCTTTGAATTTACGCTTCCCGTAAATTAAGCTCTCTGTGTACAGACAAAAAACAAAAACGTATGATTATTTTCTCAAAATAAGAATATACTTATAATGGGAGCGGGAAAAACGCTTCAAAAAAAGGCTTCTTGCGATGGGCAGGACGTAATATTGCAGGTAAGGAATGACCACGCCGGGTTCCGAACCTTCGGTAACAACGTTCAAAAACAGCTCCGCAGGGGGCTTTTTTGTTCGGTACTTGTATAAAAACAGCCGAATATTTAAAAGGCAAATGTCGGGAAAAGGCGTCGGGAAATTGTGCAACTTTCTGTCAAGCTTTTTTTGAAAGACAAATGTTATTCTCCCTTTAAGCATTTGCCGATTACTCTACCTACGGTAGAAATG
>CAZCSZ010000012.1:0-10729 GCA_964501305.1 uncultured Ruminococcus sp. | reverse complement strand
CAGTCATTACACTGATGTACGCCTTTATTTTTACATCATCCGGTGCACTGCCGGAAATCGCTTGCGCCGCCGTCATGACGGCAATACTGCTTTTGTCAGTCGGTGCTACCCTTGCGGCATCAAAGATACTGTCAAAAACGGTTCTCAAGGGAACACCGTCGTCATTTACTCTTGAACTTCCGCCGTACAGACCGCCGAAAGTCATAAAAACCATATTGACAAGCATTGTGGACAGAACACTTAAAGTACTGCTTCGGGCAGTTGTAATCGCCGCACCGGCAGGAGCCGTCATATGGCTGTTCTCCAACATAAAAACAGGTTTGGTCTCTCCTTTGTCCGTTTTAAACACCGTGCTTGACCCTATCGGCCGACTTATGGGACTTGACGGGACGGTTCTTTCGGCTTTTCTGCTCGGTCTGCCCGCAAACGAAACGGTTTTACCGATAACATTAATGTCGTATCTCTCGGAGGGAACCGTATCAGACATCAGCGGAGCGCTATGCAAAGAAATATTGTCGGCGAACGGTTGGACACTCAAAACAGCTGTGTGCACAATGGTTTTTACGCTGTTTCATTGGCCTTGCTCGACTTCGCTTTTGACGGTCAAAAAAGAGACGGGAAGTATAAGGTGCATGCTTTTTGCCGCAATATTGCCGACTGTATTCGGCTTTACTCTGTGTTGTTCCGTTAACTTTGTCTGGAGTGCCGTGCAAGTCCTCTTTCAGTCGCAGTGAAGCTGTGAGCCGTCAGCTGCTGTTTTTTCCCTTGCCGCATAAAATCAAGCCGAAACATCGGCATAACTCTACCTTTTTGCCCATTTGCTCTTTACTTTTTTGCGGTTTTCGTGTATTGTAATAGATGAGGTGATAAAAGATGACAGCTATCAGAGGAACATCGCTCAATCCGTATTTCAATCTTGCATCAGAGGAATATATGCTCAACGAAAGATGCGATGACGTATTTATGCTTTGGCAAAACGACAGGTCGGTTATAATCGGCAAAAATCAAAACGCATGGTCTGAGGTAAATATCGACTATACAGAGAAAAACGGCATAATGGTCGCGCGCAGAATGACGGGCGGCGGAGCTGTTTTCCACGACCTCGGAAACGTTAATTTTACCTTTATAACAAACGCATCTGCGGACAACACAATGAATTTCGCTTTGTTCACTTCTCCCATTACGGAAGCACTTCGGAATATGGGTATCGATGCACGTCTTGACGGAAGAAACGACATTACGGCAAACGGTTTCAAGATTTCGGGAAACGCGGAATGCGTTGCGAGAAACAAATTCGGTATTAACCGAATTCTTCACCACGGAACACTCCTTTTTTCTTCTGATATGTCGGTACTTTCAAATGCGCTCAGTGTCAGTAAAATCAAGCTCAAGTCAAAGGGCATAAAGAGTGTCCGTTCACGTGTTTCGAATATTACCTTAATCGAGGGATACAGCGGCCCCGAACACGTCGATGACTTCATAAACGCACTTTTCGAGAGAATATCCTGCGGAGAAAAAAGATACCTGACGCCCGATGAAACCGAAGGCATTCAAAAGCTCTGCGACGAAAAATATTCAAAATCCGAATGGATATGGGGTGCCTCCCCCGAATTCGATTTCAAGAACGAAATGCGTTTTTCATTCGGGACAATTTGTTGCGAGATAACCTGCAAAGACGGTATTATATCGAAAGCACGCATTACGGGCGATTTCTTCGGCACGGGAGATATTGCCGATGTCGAAAGAGCGCTTTGTAAAATCCCATACAGCATAAACAGTATTAATGAAGCGCTGACAGAGATTCAGCCGCCGCTCGGCAATTATATAAACGGCGCCACCCCAAACGATATTGCCGCCCTTGCCGTGCCGCATAGTACAACGGAGGACTTGTAATATGATATATGAAGGCTATGCGGCGCTGTCCGATGTCTATGACCTTTTGAACAATGAGGTCGATTACGAAGGCTGGGCGAAGCATATTAAGGAAATATTTACACGTTACGAGAAGGTCAACACTTCACTTGTCCTTGACCTCGGTTGCGGCACGGGGAAGATGACACTTGCGCTGAACAAACTCGGATATGACATGACAGGCGTTGATATAAGTCCGGAAATGCTGTCCGTTGCAAGAGAATCCTTCTCAGAGCAAGATGCCGAGAATATCCTGCTTCTGTGTCAGGATATGACCGACTTCGAGCTGTACGGAACAGTCGAAGCGGCAGTATGCTGCCTTGACGGCATTAACCATCTGACACGTCGAGGCGACGTATCACGATGTTTCGGTCTTGTACACAACTACCTTGTTCCAAACGGATTGTTTGTATTCGATATCAACACTCCGCATAAGTTCGATACGGTGTACGGCAGCAGGGATTATATCATGGAGGACGACGGAGTGCTTTTCGCATGGCAGAATGATTATGACAGAAAAAGAAAAATCTGTTCCTTCTATATGAGCGTTTTTTCCGAGGAGAAAAGCGGAATATGGTCCCGAAAGGACGGCATACAAAGAGAAAGATGCTTCTCCCTTGCGGGGATTAAAAGACTGCTCCGAATGAATGGATTCGAAATGCTGTCCGTAACGGACGGTTACTCATTTAATCCCCCAAGCCCGGACTGCGACAGATGGTGCATCACCGCAAGATGTCTGAAGAAATCCCCGACAGAAGAGTCAACTGAACAAAAATCGCCAAAAGAAGTCTTTCGTTAAGCACACTCTTCAAAAACAAAAAATCTTTAATCCGGAGCGTTTGCAGCACTGCAAACGCTCTTTCTCAATGTGAACCCGTCGTGCCGCAAACGTCAAACAAGGCAAAAAATAAATGACCGTCGTTGCAAAATTAAAGGAGTGTTGCGGCTTTAGGGCTTTTTTTGCGATTTTCTATTGACATATTTAATCAAGGTTGGTATAATTGAAAATGAAGTTCGAAATATGTTCAAAACAGTAGTATCGCATATGTTATTTGAACAATGATTTCGAATTTATTTTTTCCGTCGGGAAACAATAACGGATGAAGGCCGATGCCTTCGATTACACTAATTGTATAAGGAAAGGAATTCTCAAATGGACAATCTTGAAAGAAAATATTTTGACGTCCTTGAAATACTGGCAACGGAAAAAGGGAAAATAACTCAAAGGATGCTGGTTGACAAAACCCACTATTCTCTCGGCACGGTTAACAAGGTACTCCGCGAGCTTGAAGAAAAAGGTCTCGTCGAGAACAAAGCCATAACACAGGCGGGCCTTGCGGCTCTTGAACCGTACAGAGTAAAAAAGGCTGTTTTCATAGCTGCCGGGTTCGGGACAAGACTTGTTCCGGTAACTCTTAATACGCCGAAACCTCTTGTAAGAGTAAACGGCAAGCGTATAATCGACGGTTTGATTGACGCATGTCTTGAGGCGGGAATTACGGATATTACGATAGTAAGAGGATATCTCGCAGAGCAATTTGACCAGCTTCTCTACAAGTACCCGATGATTAAGTTTGCGGAAAACCCCTCCTATAACGAAGCAAACAACATTTCGTCCTCTATGGTAGCACGCTACATGCTTTCCAACGCCTATGTTTTTGAGGCTGACCTTCTTATAAGCAATCCCAAAATAATAAAGAAGTACAACTACACATCGAACTTCCTTGCTATTAAGAAGGACAGAACGGACGACTGGTGTTTCACCGAGAAAGACGGGTATATAACAGGTGAAAAAATCGGCGGCATTGACTGTTGGCAAATGGTCGGGATTTCATATTGGAACGAAACAGACGGAAGAAAGCTTTCGTCTCACATCAAGGAGGCCTATGACAGACCCGGCGGCAAAGAGTACTATTGGGAACAGGTTCCTCTTGTACTGTTCAGCGACAGTTACAACGTTGAGATACGTGAATGTCACGAGGACGATATCATTGAAATCGACACATTCCGCGAACTCAAAGCTATTGATAAGACCTACGATGTCTGATTTTGATATATAATTAATAATGAAGGAGAAAAAAATGAGTAAACAAAAACAGGCCGAAAGCGGCGAGCTTCGCAGACAGCTTAATCCCTTGAGTGTCTGGGCAATAGCTTTCGGATGCATAATCGGTTGGGGCTCGTTTATTAACCCCGGCAAGAAATTTCTTCCCAATTCGGGAGTTGCGGGTACGGCAATAGCAATGGCTTGCGGTGCTCTTGTAATGATAATCATCTCGCTGAGCTACGCATACATGGTTCCGAGATATCCAAAAGCAGGCGGCGAATTCACGTTTGCCAAAGCTTGTTTCGGAAACACCTCGGCTTATATATGCGGGTGGTTTTTGGTTTCCGCATATTTGACAAACGTACCTATGAATTCTACCGCCATCGGTCTTATAGTCGACGGACTTGACGGTTCAGCGGATATTTTGAAATTCGGATTCCATTATTCCATTGCGGGATTTGAAGTTTATTTCGGCGAAATGCTTCTTGCAATGGGAATACTTATTCTCTTCGGTATTTTCAATATAATCGGTGTTAAAAAAGCCGGCTTTATTCAAACGGTTCTTGCAGCTCTTCTTGCAATTTCCGTTTTCACCCTCACCGTTGCGGCAATAATCAGCAGCAAGGCGCAGGGAATAAACATGGAGCCTATTTGGGGCTTTGACAAAGCGGCTGTATCCGAGGCATTGAAAGAAGGCGCCGCATCGGTTAACTATTCCGACTATGCGCACGGAGGAAAGCTCGGCATTGCCTCTGCAATTCTCGCAACATTTGCTATAGCACCCTGGGCATTTGTCGGATTTGACACTATCCCTCAGGCGGCGGAAGAATTTAATTTCTCATACAAAAAAGTCAGCATTATTATGATAGTCGCTATTCTCTTCGGCTGCTTCGTATACACCGCCAACAACACAGTAGCAGCGGCAGTTCTCGAAAACTGGCCCGACAGAGTTATGGCAGGCGACTGGGTGCTTTTGGTTGCGGCAGAAGAGCTTCTCGGCGTTTTCGGAAAAGCACTTATCGGAATTGCGGTTTCATGTGCCGTACTTTCGGGAATCATGGGATTCTACATGGCGTCCTCCCGTCTTATGTTTTCGATGTCTCGTGACGGATTTCTCCCTGAAATCTTCGGCAAAATCAGCCCAAAATACGGAACTCCCGTCAACGCTATGATATTCTGCATGATAATCTCTCTCAGCGGACCTATTCTCGGCAGGGAGGCTCTCGGTTGGTTTGTTGATATGTCGGCAATCGGCGCATCAATCGGTTATTTCTTCACATGTGCCGCAACAGTTGTCACAATGAATCGAAACGGCGACAAAAACGGATTCCTCAAAAGCATGGCATACGTCGGTGTTGCATTCTCGGCGGCATTTATGATTCTTCAGCTCGTACCTATTCCGGGACTTAACGGAGTTCACTTCGGCAAAGAGTCTTACATAATGCTTCTCATATGGGTGGCAATAGGCGCTGTCTTCTATGTAAAACAGGCTAAGAAATTCAAATCATAAGCTTAAATATTTGTTTTCGACTGTGCAATATCGAAAATCGGTACGGCGCAGCCGAAATTTTATTCTGCAAATATCAAATTAGGTATTGCATTTTGAAAATAATTTGATAAAATAGAGTTAGGGTTACCCCGAATGAAGAAATGCTTTATGCACATTTCGCCTCAAAGGAGTATAACAACATGAAAAAAACAGTATCGTTCCTTATTGTACTATGCATGCTGATTTCGGCATCTGCGCTTTTTGCCGTTAATACCGAGGCAACCTACGGGTTTTTACTCGGAGATGCCGACGACAGCCTTCAAATCAACATGAAGGATATCCTTCTCACAAGACGTTATGCCGCAGGCCTTGTAACGGAAAAGGATATCGACTTAACAGCCGCCGATGCGGATGAGAGCGGCTCAGTCAACCTTAGAGACGTTCTTCTCATAAGAAAACATGTTGCGGGTACTCAGTACCTTGAGGGCGTTAACGAAGACGGAAAATATAAAGTCGGCACGCTTTCCGTTGCGGGAAGAAATATTTCAAGATTTCAAATCGTTATTTCTTCCGATGCAACAGAATGCATGAAGAACGCCGCAAATGTTTTGTCAAAATATATAGCAAACGCTTGCGGATATACTCTTTCCGTTACAAACGCCGATTCGCAAACCAATGCTTACAAAATCAACTTTGCGTTCGACAACGACAATCTTTACGAACTCGGTTCCGAAGGATATAGGGTATACGTTGACGAAAACGGCAACTTAAACGTCGTTTGCGGCACACTCAGAGGACCTCTCTATGCAACATATTTCATCCTCGAAGAACTTGTCGGATACCGTTTCTTCACCTTCAAAACAATTGAGGAATATTTGTTTGAATCGGAAAGTATAAATATTGACGAGAGTTACGACGAAACCGAAATTCCGGCTCTCAGATACAGAAAAATATCATACGGTTCATACAATAATAAAGAATCGTTCCACGCAACAAGGCTCAATGATGCAGGCTCATCCAGCCCGCAAACAGGTTATTGCGAAGGATACGTTTTCACATACGGCCACTCATACTATTATCAAATGGCGGGATTCGGCTGTCAGGACAACGCACTTCTCGACGCTTTGGCAAGAACACAGCCTTGTCTTTCGAGTCAGGATACCTTTGAAAAAATCATAAAATACAACAATGACCTTATAGCTTTCAGACGTGATTCATGGGGACAGCTGCCCTGCGTTACATACACAGAACTTCCCTGCACTCCTAACGACAATACGAATTTCTGTCAGTGTAATGAATGCAAGAGAATATACGGCATTGAAGGCAGTATCGCAGGCACGGTGTTCCGTATGTCCAACAGGGTAATCGAATATCATCAGAAAGATTATCCCGATATTAAGCTTCACACTCTCGCATATTGGGATGCAAGAAACCCTCCGAAGGTAACAAGACCCGACGAAGCAATTAACGTTATGTTTTGCGTCACGGGATGTAACAACCACTTCTACGGCGATACCACGGAGTGCGACACGTACGGCGGCAACCCGAGGTACGCGAGCATTTCGGGCAACGGTCAGTCCAACTCAGAAGAGGCAAGTTATATAAAGGGCTGGGCTGAATTAACGGATAATATCTATCTGTATTATTACGGCATATCATTCCACACACTTGTTTCTCCTTGTCCCAATGTTATGAACTTCCTTTACGATTATCAGTATCTTGCATCAATTGGAGTTAAAGGTTCATACTGCGAAGGCGCCGACGGCTATACTTTTGAAAAGCTAAAGTTCTACCTTGAAGCGAAAGTTATGTGGGACCCCTACATGACTGTTGAGGAATATAACAGGCACATAAACGAATTCCTTGAAGCTTATTACGGTGACGGTTGGGAATACATAAGAGAATATCTTGATATGCAAACCGAAGCGGGAGACCTCCAAAGCTGTTTCACAAACAACTTCGACCGCCCGTGGAACATGTACAACAAGGAATATTTCGCTGACAACTATCACTACATGCTGAGCTTAATGGACAAAGCGGAAGCGGCGGCAAATACCGAAGAACAGGCAAAACGTGTAAGAGAATGCAGAATTCATATCGATTATCTCGGTCTTTCGGCAACATATGAGCGCGACTACGTAAATGCAGACAGCGAAACGAAAGCAGCGTACGCAAAACGTTATTCCGAGTTCTATGATTTCGTAAAGAACAACGAAATCGAGCTCTGGTCCGCGGGATGTACAAACTTCCCGAGTTCGAGAAACGATATCGTTGATACCATGAGCTGGTATTTTAAAGGATATACCGGCATATGGGTATACAATGATGCAGAGGGCCGTTGGACCTGATAACTTATTTTAACGGAAATATTCTATTAACCGTAATATACCGTGTGCTTCACAGCACACGGTATTGACCGGCAGTACACTTCTGTCGATACAACACAAGAAAAAGACCGATTGTAAAATGCCAAGCCGTCCAATGCGGACTTGTTCATTTGAAATCGGTCTTTTGCGTCTTTGCCGCTACCGTGAGGTATCGATACACGGTCATTAATTCGGATATAACACAATATCCGCTATCCTTAAGTCCGAGGCGGAATTATAAACGCCGTGTGAAACTGTACACCATGTGAACTGTATCGCAATGAACGTAACCCCCCGCGCCCCCTATCTTCAGTCAAAGTTTGATACCTTCACTCGACTCTTTATATCATTAGAGCAGTCAAAACTCGACGGTTTCAGGCATCCCGCCGAAAGAGCAGAACGTCGCCACGGCATTTTTGAAGTAGAATACCTGTGTATTTCCGTCGTTCTCGTCATACATTTCACGCAGTTCAGGATAAGCATCAAGCATTGATTTCCGAGCTTCGACTCTGTCATCCTCAACAAGTTCGCCCGAAACCCTAACCCAACGGCCGTCTTTAAAAGCGCATATCTCCGCATTCGGGTTTGCAGCCAGTTGCTTGGAGGTGGGCTTTACTTTGCCAGTTTGGATATACAGTTTGTTATCAAATATGTGTGCCGTGCCGAATGGACGGACTCTCGGTTTGTCCCCTTCGACAGTTGCAAGATAATATACTCCAGCTGACTTTAAGAATTCGCATACACGTCTCATATGAAGTCTCCTTTGTCTTTTAATACTGTAATTGTATCATATATCAAACGGCATTTCAATACAATTGCTGTATGATTTTGACCTTATATTTTTCTTTGAAAGGGCTATCTTAAGCGCTCGAAATATGTTATAATTCAATATCACAACTTATCTTTTGAATTAAAGAGGGAGATTATAACATTATGGATATATGGGAAAAACTATATTGTGCCGCGAAGTCGGAATACCGTCCGACTGACGTGTCGCCCTTTATTTGCTCTCATCATGTCGTATGTGCCTTGGAAAGCGAAAACGGCACTGTTTATACGGGCTTTTGCATTGAAAGCGCAAGCGGAGTCATGGATTTATGCGCCGAAAGAGTTGCGGCACTCAAAATGTATGCCGATAGCGGGCAAACCGTTGTCAAAAGGATGATTGCATTCCGCTCGGAAGCGCCCGATACCGACAAAGGAGTAAGCGGCATGCCTTGCGGAGCCTGCAGAGAATTCTTTATGCAGCTGTCAATTAAAAACCGTGACATGGAAATTATGACGGATAACAAATCACGCAGTACGGTAACACTCAAAGAACTTATACCCCTTTGGTGGGGAGAGTCAAGATACAAAGATAACGGGAATTTATGAAGCCGATTATATTTTAAGACAAAGTCGGAGAATCCCGCTTTCAAGCATTTTCCGGTGTTTTAAGATTACAAGCACATTTCAAGAAAGGCGGGATTCGCTCTCTCACGCTCGAACAAATTCGATATAATAATCGAATATTTCATTGAAAACGGGAATTACAGTGTATTCGAAATAAATGAGGCACTGCTTACCTTCGACCAGAGCTTGCTCTGAGCGTAACGATGTATTCCGCAGCCATGGTTACGCCTTTCTTCACCCTGTTTGCATTTGTCGCCTGACGTGCGACCAAGCCAATGACGTTTTCTCTTATAATATGACTGCAAGGTAACAACCGAACAGTCATATTTTATTTTAAGGAGATATTAACAATGAGAAAAAGCTAACCGAAATCGTATTTATTCTCGACAGAAGCGGTTCCATGGCGGGGCTTGAAGGTGATACCGCAGGCGGATTCAACGCAATGATTGAGAAGCAGAAGAAAGTCGGCGGAGAAGCGCTTATATCCACCGTGCTTTTTGGCAGCACAAGCGATGTGATACACGACAGAGTTACATTAAGGATATAAAACCGATAACAGACGAGGACTACTCTGTGCGCGGCTGTACCGCACTTTTGGATGCAATAGGCGGAGCAATTCATCATATAAGAAACATCCACAAATACGCAAGAGAAGAGGATGTACCGGAGCATACATTATTCGTTATTACAACCGACGGCATGGAAAACGCAAGCAGGCTTTGCGATGTGCACACCGTCAGAAAGATGATTGAACGACAGAAAGCGGAATTCAGATGGGAGTTTCTGTTCCTCGGAGCAAACATAGATGCGATTGATGTGGTGGAAAAATTCGGTATAGGTTTCGACCGTGTGGCAAATTATCACTGTGACAGTGAAGGCACGGCACTCAATTTCACAGTGCTTAGCGACACTATAAGTTCTTTCCGATGCCGCAAGCCTATTGACCCGAGTTGGAAGTGCTTATAGACAAGGACTTTGACGAAAGGAAAGGTTGAGACGGCAACAGCACGTATACAATTCGAGTATATTATGACAAAACACGGTCAAGGGCTTGCAATTCCCCGTAATTTGTGATAGAATAAATAATCATAACTTATATTATAACAGAAGGGGGTTGTTTTGTGGAAGAGCTTAAAAAGATAATTGCGGGAAATATAGCATCGCTCAGACGTTCTGCCGACTTAACGCAAGCAGAGCTCGCCGAAAAGCTTTGTTATTCCGATAAAGCCGTATCAAAATGGGAACGCGGAGAATCGATTCCCGATGTTTTTGTACTGAAGCAGGTTGCCGATTTATTCGAAGTCAGTGTCGATTACCTTTTACACGACCACGCTGACGAAAAACCCTCACATCCCGAAAAGACAGCTCGGTTTTCGAAAAATCATCTGTTGATATCCTTGATCTCAACCGTTTTGGTTTGGCTTATTGCAACCGGTGTTTACGTCGGGTTCAGGCTTTCCGCTCTTGATTTGCCGAGACTTTGGCTCTCGTTCATCTTCGCAATACCCGTTTCGTGCATAGTGC